>CALGCW010000054.1 GCA_937884385.1 uncultured Clostridia bacterium
CTCGCAGGCAGAAGCGCTTCTCGCTCTTGCAAAGCGTTGTGAGAGCCGTCCGAATAAGGAAAACGCTAAGTTCGCAGCGCAGATCAGAGCGTTGATGGAAAAGTGGGAGAGATAAGAAATGGGCTTTTGGATTTATATGTTAATTATGGATCTGCTCATACCGATAATAATGATATTGTTCGGGCGAGCATTTCTCAAAAAAGCACCGAAAGAAATCAATTATGTTTTCGGATACCGTACCTCAAGGTCAATGAAAAACAGAGATACTTGGGAATTTGCACACCGTTACTGTGGCAAAATATGGCTTATCTGTGGTTTGGCACTCATTCCTATCGTAGCAGGTATTATGCTGTGCTTCATTGGGGCAGACACTAAAACCGTGGGATATGTGGGCGCGTCAATGTTGGTATTTCCGCTTTTACTAATAATCCTCTCGGTTATTCTTACAGAGCGAGCATTGAAAAATACTTTTGATAAAAGCGGAAATCCATTTTCGGAAAACACAGCGATTGGCACAATCCTATCTGTAAAAAAACAATGGTGGTTGAAGGTCAATACCAAGCCCATCAGAAAGCACGCTCTCGACGGTGCAACATTTCCTCATATTGTTACGGTGAAATATACCGTGGACGGAAACGAGATCGTCAAGAAAAAATGGCTTAAATCCTTTGTCACTCCACCGAGCGTGAATGAACAGGTGGCGGTGATATATCGGACAGATAAACCGACCAAGTTCAGATTGGAGCTTTGATTATGAAAACTAATTGGAAAGATACACCCTTATTACATAAGGTCGTTACCATAATATCAGTTCTTGCAAGCCTATCCGTCGTGGTATTAGCGGTATTGCAAATATTTGATGTTTGGGATCAGGCAATCAACATCTTTATGCCTTTGATGGGTGTAACAATGCTTTGCCAAAGCTATATGCAATGGAACAATAGCCGCAAGGTCGCTTATTTCAGTATCGGAACGGCAGCATTTATTTTTATCTGTTCCATAGTGGTATTCTTTGTAAAATAGCCAAAATCCCTCGTTCCATTACGGAGCGAGGGATTTTATCTATATTCTTGAGCAGTTCATAAAATTGTGATATAATATACTAAAAATACTGAGAAACACGAAAACACAACCAATAGTCGAGAATTTTTCAAAAAATCCCCTTGCGTGAGGTATTGCTTGTTACGCTGCGTAATGTTGTATAATGGGAATCAAGGAGGTGATAAGCTATGTCAAAATACACGACGGGAGAAATAGCAAAGCTCTGTGGCGTATCGGTGAGAACGGTTCAATATTACGATGACCGAGGCATTCTCGTGCCGAGCGAGCTTTCCGAGGGTGGTCGCAGGCTCTATACGGAGGACGACTTGAAGCGTATGCACATTATCTGTTTTCTGCGTGAAGCCGGACTTCCCATTAACAGTATTTCTGCTTTGTTCGCTGAGAAAAATCCCGAGAATATCATTTCAATACTGCTTGAACAACAGGAACAGGTTCTGAAAGAAGAACTCTCCGAGCGTCAAGCAAAGCTTGACTTGATTGAGGGGATTAAGCGTGAGTTAAAGGAGCTTGATACTTTCTCCGTTGAATCTATCGGTGATATAGCACACGTTATGAAACAAAAAAATAAGCTTTCAAAAATGCGCTGGTTTATGGTGTTTACGGGCATTCCCGTGACAGCATTGCAATGGACGTCGATTGTGTTGTGGATCACACACGGTCTTTGGTGGCTGTTCGTGATATGGGCCCTCGTGGCAATTCCGTGGGGAATCTGCATATCAAAATATTATTTTAATCACGTTGCCTATATCTGCCCCGAATGTCACGAGGTGTTCAAGCCAAAAATGAAGGAAGCATTTTGGGCATATCACACACCGAAAATGCGCCGTCTGACCTGCCCCAAATGCGGTCGCAAGGGGCTTTGCGTTGAGGTGTATGCGGAAAAGGAGGATAAGAAATAATGGATCAGATTATGGAATTTCTTCCGTTTTTAATTCCGCTTGTGATTGTACAGTTTGCGCTGTTTGGATATACACTGTATCATATTTTAACTCACAAGACATATAAGCGCGGTAATCGTGCTTTGTGGCTGGTCATTACCATTGCGCTGATGAATTTTGTCGGTCCGATCCTATATTTCCTTCTCGGTAAGGAGGATTCTTAATGGATATGCTACGCATCACCGGTTTGCATAAGCGGTTTGGTGATAAAGAGGTTTTGAGAGGGCTTGATCTGTCCGTGCCGGAGCACAGCATTTATGGCTTTATAGGAAAAAACGGTTCGGGCAAGACGACCACGATGAAAACCGTTCTCGGACTTCTGAGGGCCGATTCGGGCGAGATTATTGTAAACGGAGAGAAAGTGGTCTACGGACAAACCGATACCAACCGTTATATCGGCTATCTCCCCGACGTGCCGGAATTCTATTCGTTTATGACGGCGAAAGAGTATCTGCGTTTTTGCGGTGAGATTACGGGAATGAGCCGTGCAGATATAGAAGAACGTACAAGGGAGTTGCTCACTCTTGTCGGTCTTGCTGATGAAACGCACCGCATGAAAGGCTTTTCACGAGGTATGAAGCAACGCTTGGGTATTGCACAGGCACTCCTCTCTCGCCCGAAGCTTCTTATTTGTGACGAGCCAACCTCGGCGCTCGATCCCATAGGCAGAAAAGAAATACTCGATATTCTTTTGGCTATCAAGGATCAGACAACGGTACTGTTTTCCACACATATTCTCTCCGATGTAGAGCGTATTTGTACCGACGTGGCTTTTTTGAAAGACGGCGTAGTGAATATTGGGGGCAAGCTGTCCGATATCAAAACGAGATACAGAAGCAACGAATATATGATAGAAACCGAAAACGACTCGGATACTGTCATTCTGCGAAATGCTTTTCCCGAGGCGAAGGAAACCGATAGAAATAAGGTGACATTCTCGGAGAATAAGTATTCTGCATCCGAGGTTTTAGGCTTTGTTGCAAATCATCGTATATCACTCTTGAAGGTGGAGCGTTTAGAGCCGAGTCTTGAAGATCTGTTTATGGAGGTGACGGAAAAATGAAATCCTTGTTCGCCTTCATAAAAAAAGAATGTATGGAGCAGCTTCGCAGCGGTAGATTGTGGATAACTCTTACTCTGTTTGTTCTGCTTGGAATTATGAATCCTGCGGTGGCAAAGCTAACGCCGTGGTTGCTTGAGGTGATGGCAGACTCGCTTGCGGAAAGCGGTATGATAGTGACCGATGTAAAAGTCAGCGCGATGGATTCGTGGGTGCAATTTTTCAAAAATATGCCCATCGGGCTGATCGCCTTCGTTTTGCTTCAAGGTGCGATCTTTACCAAAGAGTATGGCTCGGGTACGTTGGTGCTTTCCTTGACGAAAGGACTTGAGAGATACAAGGTCGTTATTTCAAAAGCAGGTGTTCTATGTGCGATTTGGTCGTTTGGTTATTGGCTCTGCTTTGGAATCACGTATCTTTATAATTCGTATTTTTGGGATAACTCGGTAGCGCAGAACCTTCTTCTTTCGGTTGTGTGCTGGTGGTTGTTCGGCGTATTCGTTATTTCTTTGATGACTCTCTTTTCTACGATATCCACTTCAAGCACAGGAGTGCTTCTCGGAACGGGAGCTGTCGTTCTTTTTTCCTATCTCGTTGGTTTGCTACCCAAGGCAAATAAATATCTGCCGACCTTGTTAACGGACGGTAATTCCTTGATATATGGTGTGGCACAATCAAAAGAATATATCGTAGCCATGATTGTAACGGCTATTGCGAGTGTTATTTGTTTTGCCGTCAGCATACCGATATTTAACAAGAAGCATCTATAAACCAACTCAGCTCTCGTTTCGAACGGAACGAGAGCTTTTTATATAGCGGTGTGTTGAATCTTAAAACCCATCTGGTTTATTATGGTTTCTAGACATATTCATTGATATTGGTACGATTGGATCATTTTTATCTATACAGCGTTGTAAAAATTTAAAAACTTCTTCGTAGACATAAAAATCAAGTTTTTTAATGAAGTTATTTTTTTCGAATAAAGGAATAAACTTGTATGGAGTCATTAGACCTAGTTTTGAACTATTCCATCTAACTAAAGCTTCTGCACCTACAACTTTATCTGTTGTCAAATCTATCTTTGGTTGATACATTACAAAGAATTCTTTATCTTGTA
>CALGCW010000055.1 GCA_937884385.1 uncultured Clostridia bacterium
CTTTTACATGAAGAAACGCCAAAATAAAGGAGACTTTTGAAAATTCTTCTCAAAGTGATAGAGTCAAATAGTTCAAGTCTCCTTTGATGGCATGCTAAATCTATAAAACAGTGTCCATAAGTTGCCCTGCGATATCGGCATTTTCGAAGCGCATAATACTTTCCTCATGTGTACCGAAGCTAAGGAAGTTTACGCTGCCGTACCACACTACGGATTGGTCTATAACAGTAAATTTTTGATGAAAATCGGATTTGTATTTGACGGTCACTCCATTCTTTCGGAGTCTTTCCGCACACTCGTTAACCGTATCGCGATCTTTATCCTTAAAATCCTCGGGAGGCCGTGTAACTATCGTTACCTTAATGCTTCTTTCAATAATTGGATCAAGGATTTTCATAAGACTCGTAATCCTGCTCTTTCTCATAAACGGACTGACAATCAAAATCTCGCTTTGAGCGTTTTGCAAATCATTGCAAAATCCGTGGTAGAATGATTTACCGTCATAGATCAGATCGGGAGCCGCATTGATATTTGACAACAGCTTCGTTTTATACCCAATAGCGGAATAGCTTTTCACGCGCTTTTGATACATTCTTTCAAGCACGGGTATATGAATATCCACGTAATCGTACACTTGTACTTCGGTTTTGCCATCATAATTTCTGTGAAGTCTGCCGGCATATTGTGCGACTTTTCCCTTCCATGCAATCGGTAATGCAAGGAATAACGTATCAAGCCTTGGATAGTCGAAACCCTCTCCTACGTATTTGCCCGTTGCAACAATAACAACAGATTCATCTCCGGGGATAGCTTCAAGCCTTTCCATCGTTTCTCTGCGAGATTTTGCGGAAGCTGTTCCTACGAGTTGAATAACGTTTTTGCAATAACAGGAAAGCCGTTCAGCAAGCAACGCAACGTGCTCTCGCCGTTCTGTCAATACAATTGGATTTCGCCCACCTTTTAGGGCTTCAGCAACATCAGAAACGATCGTATTATTTCGCATTTCATTCTCGGATAATTTCTTATAGACGTCCGTGATACTCGTTTTTCCTTCTGACGGACAGCGCGTGTTTGTAAATCTTGGCACAAGATAATGCTCAAAGCTGCGCTTTTCAGCTTGCTCCTTCGCATCAACACGATATCGGATCGCACCGCACTGCATGAATATTATCGGGTGATGACCATCCTGTCTTGTTGGTGTTGCGGTCAGACCATACACATATTTCGCGTTTGCATATTTGAGAATCGTTTCAAAGTTGACCGCAGAAACATGGTGACATTCGTCAACAATGATCATCCCATAGTTTCGCACATTCTCTTTCACTTCGTCACCGCCAACAAGAGACTGCATGACGGCAACATCCACAATACCGTGCACGGTATCCTTTCCGGCACCGAGAACACCAACGGGAGACCACACCTTCCTGCGACCTCTGCCCTTCTTTTCCTCGGGCGGTATTATGTCAAACTTCAGAAAGCTTTCGAGAGACTTTTTCCATTGTGTCATCAAAGCTTGTGTATGTACGAGAATCAAGGTGTTCGTTTTTCTTTGCCCGATCATATACGAGGCAATGACAGTCTTACCGAACGCCGTTGTTGCAGATAGAACACCCGTATTTTGTTCCAATAGTGCGTCTGCCGCAGGCCGCTGTTCTTCACGCAACTCACCGTTAAAAGTAACGGGTATAATCTCTCCTGAATTGGTTTTATCTTCGATTGCATATGATACGTCTGCTTCATCGAGCAGATTGCAAAGTGCATCCTCACAACCGCGCGGAATGGCAATATAATCTTCCGTGATGTCCGCTGTGCATATGATCCGCGGCTTATCGTATATCGGCAATCGCATTGCTTGTGCGCGATAAAAATCCGGATTTTTGAAGGCGGCCAAGCGTTTGATCTGATTCTTCGCATTTGAAGATAGTTCTTCAGTAGGAACATACAGCATATTAGCGCGGACAATGTTCAGTACCATAGGAAAATCACTATGCGTAATTTTAGTTTTCTTCTTCGCTTCCCACGGCTTGCTATCGGATTCGCTGACGAGTTTACCAAGCTCTCCGTCCTTACCGAATGATAAAACACGTGTTTCCACTGTAGCTGCAGTCATTTTTTGAGCAGATGAAAGATACACCCATTGATCATCATAAGGACGGAATTGCTCATCTACAAACACGCTGTTTCCACTTTTTCTTGCCAGTCCTTGTAAAGGCAAAGCAACAAGATTACCAAATCCGCCGTCGGGCATAGTGTCTTGGTTGGGAAATAGTCTGTCGTATGACTTAAAAGATAACTCACCGCGCTTCTCCATCGCCTTAGTCAAAATACCGCTTCCAAGCTTACGAGCTAATACAGCAGGAACAGGCGACTCGAAGAATATCCAAGCGTGAGCTCCGTTTCCCGAACGGGATCGTTCCACGCATATAGGAACATTTGATTCTTCACAGACCTCTCTAAAAGCAGTAACATCTTTTTCAAACGAGTCATCATCAAAGTCGGCACATAGAAAATGACAAGTCTCATCCTGTAGCATTGGATAGATTCCTATCACATCACGTGCTAATCCATCCTTGCCCTCAAGATGTTTATAAATGTCTTCATCAGTTAAGGATTTTAACACCCGATTGGGACAATTGGCGCACTTGTACTTCCTTTTGTCGCATAAGCCCTCTGCCCATTCATTTTCACACACGGGCTGATAGCCGCTTTTTCCGCTCGTCGTACTTTGCCACCGTTTTGCAAACACATCCTCCCTGCCGTGAAACAGTGAACGAAACAACTCGATCTTTTCCTTTGAAGAGCTGTATTTATTGACAGAGGCAGCACGGATTATGGGTATTTCGATATTCTCTTGAGATGTCTCTGCAAAGCCAAGCTGCCGCCGCAACTGCAAGTTTTCTTCTGAAAGCCTTTTGTTCTCACGCTCTAATTCATTATAGCGAAGCAAAAGCTCTCGATATAGCTTCTCATACATTTCACAGCCTCGTTTTTATGCCATTTTGTATTTCGTTTTATTTCCGTTTCCGACCTTTATAATCAAGCCTTTATCAAGTAGTGCTGCAATCGCAACAATTGTAGTTGTCTGCGAAAATCCGAGAGCCTTTTGAATCTCCGGGCGAGACTTAATTCCCTCTTTCAGCACAGATAACACACCTTGCTCGTTTTCGGTCAACTCAACCTTTGTTTCCTTCACAGCCGCGTTTGTATTAGGCAACGTAATCTTAAATGCGTTATCGGATATTTCTATATGAGGCTCAAGACCATATTCTCTGTATGCTTCTATAATTTTTGGCATACCCGTTCCGTAAGCTTCAATCAAATGCAAACGATAGAACACATCTGCAAGCTTTTTGTTTCGTGCAATTGAAATACCAAGCAAAATATCACTTTGTGAAATACCGCGCGCTAAGCCACCGATGGATACAAATTCTATTCTGTTATCAAAAATGCTGATAAGTGTGCTTGCGGAAAAGCTATATTCTCTGTGAACGATGGCATTCAACAATGCCTCTCTGATTGCTTCCGTAGGATATGCTCTTTTATCAACACGGTACAGACCTTCCGTATGTGCGTGTGTATGATTAAACTGATCTATAAACTGATACGCATCGTTAAGCTGCTTTAACAGCGAACCGCTAAATTCTCGTCTATCCTTAAATACCGTCTTTTGCTCGCCTTCAAAAACTGCAATTTTTACAGTATGGGTGCACTGATCGGAAAGTAACAATGCAAGATTGGTATACGTTCCGTCCTCGCCAATCAAGCCAAGGCTTCTCTTCTGTGCGTCTCCGAAAGGAATTTGCTTATTTTCAAAAACAATATTTGCTTCATTGAAGGTTAATTCCTGAATAAGCGAGCGCGCCTCCTCGTAGCTATCTCCGGCGGTCTCGCGTATCATAGAAAGAATTGCACTCTCGGAAGCAGGAACGGATGATGCCCCCTGTCTCACATATACACCTTCCGGACGAATACCTTTAGCTGACAAATAGTAAGGACGGGCAGTACCGCGATTAACGGTGATTTTTACAACCTTCTTATCTTGAACGGTTTCTACAGTAATATCACAAAACATTGCAAGATCCGGCTTAATCGCATCTCGGATCACGTTTGACACCTGTAGCATAACTCCGTCAATATTATTGACCTCAACAGCATTGCCGTCATCGTCAATTCCGATATAAAGATTTCCGCCATCGGTATTTGCAAAAGCAACAAGCGTCTTTTTTATATCCTCAACATATTCCCTTTTAAACTCGGTATTCTTATCTTCCAACATATTTTACCTCCAATTTTGTTACTAACGGTTACTAACGATATTATATCAGTTATTAGCGTTACTGTCAATAGATTCTATTAAATTATCTCCATTTTTTCGTCGACCTTTTTCTTTGTTTATTGCGCCCCAAATTTTGAGGTTAGAAAACTAACAGTATAGGCTCGATTTTGTGCGTAAAAAAACCGCCAAAATCGCGAAAAAAGGGGGGCTAAACCCCCGCTTTTTGAACCGAAGTTCATTGCGGAGGTATAGTTGCCCTGCCCCTTTCTTATCGTCCAAAGCGCGTAAAAATTCGGCGATTTTTCTCAGTCTTCAAATGTTATTGGCTGAAGGAAGGATTCCGCCATTAGCTGCACTCCAAGCCTGAATCCGCACGAGAACGCATCTCGCTCTGCCACGCCATGCATCTCGTTCATGCACTCCTCGAACTTTTCAAGCGTCTCCTTTTGTTTATCCGTCAGCGTGCTGTCAAGCTCTTCCCTGTTTCTCGCCACTAATTTCTACAACTCCTTCAATCGCTTGTCATCGCGCGTGCATTGTTCGAAGGG
>CALGCW010000056.1 GCA_937884385.1 uncultured Clostridia bacterium
TACCCCATGACACCTTGATGAACGTGTTTCATCCGGTTATCGTGTTACAACTTCTAAAAGGAGAAAAACCATGAAAAACTTAACTTCCGAAATGATCGAAAAGGCGAAAGCTGCAAAGAACGCAGAAGAACTGCTTGAACTCGCAAAGGCAAAAGGCGTAGAAATGACCGCAGACGAGGCGGCTACCTACTTCGCACAGCTTAACCCCAAGAGTGGCGAGCTTGATGACGACGATCTCGACGCAGTTGCCGGTGGTGCTTGCGCAAGAACCGAACAAGCCAATAATGCGCAAGACGCTGTGAGTAACATGCCTTGCCCGCGCTGTGGAGCCGTAGGAGAATGGGCCTTGCTCCACAAATTTAAAGATAACACGGATTTTTATTGTGCAAACTGCAAGGTTATCGTATGGACATATGCCGAGGAGAATAACAGCATCCTGCATACGAACAATGAATTCTATTACCCCATGACACCTTGATGAACGTGTTTCATCCGGTTATCGTGTTACAACTTCTGAAAGGAGAAAAATTATGAAAAACTTAACCCCCGAAATGATAGAAAAAGCAAAAGCAGCAAAAACAGCCGAGGAACTGCTTGAACTCGCAAAGGCAAATGGTATGGAAATTACCGCAGACGAGGCAGCTACCTACTTCGCACAGCTTAACCCCAAGAGTGGCGAGCTTAACGATGACGATCTTGATGCCGTTGCAGGTGGCGCAAGTGGATGTATCGCAGATGATGATTTTATCAAGGACGGTACGATGGTTCGCGTCATCAACGGAGATAAGTGCCCGAAATGTGGAGGAACAGTAGGTGCATATCTCCGTGGTGGATATGACCACCAACCCATGGTCGCCTGTGTGGGTTGTAATAGGGTAATTACAAAAAAGTGGGAAGGCGACATGGAACTTGGCGTTGAAGTTGAGCTTGTCTAACTAAAAGAAAGACCAAAAGAGAAACTTGCATTTCACTTTGATTAAAAGGAGAAAAATTATGAAAAACTTAACCCCCGAAATGATCGAAAAGGCGAAAGCCGCGAAATCCGCAGAGGAGCTTCTTGCTCTTGCAAAAGAAAACAATGTTGAAATGACCGCTGACGAGGCAAAGACCTACTTCGCACAGCTCAACCCCAAGTCCGGAGAGCTTAACGACGACGACCTTGATTTGGTTTCAGGTGGAGTCGAGGTGCACTCTCCTTGTCTTGATAAGTTAGAACAGAATATGTACCTGAACATTGGTACGGATAAAGGCGATGCCAAATTCGGTGCTATGGTTCGTCTGAATACCGGAGAAACATGTCCTCATTGCGGTACTTCGGTTGGCATAATTGGTATGGGCTTTCAGGGTGGAGGCGCCTACGCTGGTGGAACCGGTGTTCGTGCCGCAGTATTCTGCCCTGAGCATCCCGATATTATGATTGCTCGTGGAATCAGACCCAAAGATTTTGAATACGTCTAATATGATCGAGCTTCCCAAAACAAAAGAGTAAACTGTCACGAAAGGTGAAAAATATGGAAAACACCATTCGCAAGGCGTTTGCTTCACAACGAAACGCGCCAAACAAAAGACTCGCGGATATTATCGCGCGAGTAGAAAAGAAATACGGCATAGATTCAGCCGAGCTCGATGACGAAGCGCTCGGCTGGGTCAGTGCTGCCGGAGAGCAAAATTATCCTCTCTCCAAAAAGGAGGACGAGGATGAATAAGACCGACGTAATGGAAAAAATCTATCTTGAATACAGAGAAAAGGTCTTCCGTTACGTCAGAGGAAAGGTGGCAAGCACGGCAGATGCCGAGGACGTTACCTCGGAGATCTTTCTCAAGGTGCTTTCCTCTCTCAATTCCTACGACGAGGAAAAATCCACCCTTTCCACTTGGATCTATACCATCACCCACAATACAGTATGCAATTATTACCGTGAGCGGAGTAAAAGAGCGCTCTCCATCGATGAGAACGCTCTCTGCTCTGACACAGACGATGGCGTGGTGGCTGAAATTGAAAACGAGATCTTGAAGGAGAACCTTGCCATAGCTTTGGAAACCCTCACCGAGCGTGAGCAGGATATCATCGTGCTGTATTATTATCACGAAATTCCCCTTCGGGACATTGCTATAAAAATGGGTATTACATATACCAATGCGAAATTTATCAAACACAACGCAATCGCAAAGTTAAGGCTTGCGATGGAAAATTAAGGAGATACATTATGAAAAGCATGAACGAAGAAATCAAAAAAGTAAACGGTGCAGAAGAGCTTGACGACGATATGCTCGACGGCGTTTCGGGCGGACTTGTGCAGCTTGTTAATCCGAGTTCAGAAAATAGGCAGCGTTTCTATGACGGAACAGTATGTCAGCATTGTGGTCACCCCTCAGGAAGGCCGGATCTTCAGCGCAGACAAGCCAGATATTATGCTTATATAATTTGCTGTAAATGCGGGCAACATATGGTGGACCGAAAAGTATCAAGTTCTGAGATGCGTTGTCAAGGCGGCTCCAGAATGTAATTTGGAGGAACAAACATGAAACTCTCACACGAAATTGTTGAAAAAATAAAATCTGCTAATAGCGCGGACGAGGTTTTGGCGATTGCCAAGGAATGTAACGTGGAGATAACCCCGGAGGAAGCAAACAAATATTTTCATCAGCTCCATTCGGGCGAGCTTGACGATGACCTTCTCGTTAACGTGTCGGGTGGCTGTGATCATTCTTCCGATGACGGCGATGATGACGATTACGAAGATAAAAATCAGTGGCTCATTTTTTCTAAAATATAAATAGTAATGCAAAGTTAGGAGAAAAACTATGAAAAACTTTAACGCAGAAATGATTGAAAAGGCAAAGACCGTAAAAAGCGCAGAAGAACTGCTTGAACTCGCAAAGGCAAGCAACGTAGAAATGACCGCAGACGAGGCGGCTACATACTTCGCACAGTTAAACCCTAAGAGTGGCGAGCTTGACGATGATGACCTTGATGCTGTTGCAGGCGGTGCAAGCGGATGTTCCGAAGAAGATGATGAGCCGGAAAGCATGGAAAAAACGAAGTTAGTACAATAAATTTTCCATTTACCGAGGAAATATGACTTACATACTGAATAAAAACATTGCTCTGCGGTCATGGTGGCGCGTGCCTTACGCCTATTACGTAAAAGGTGTGCGTGATGCGCAGAGGTTGACAAAAGAAGAATTTGAATTGCTCTCGCTCTGTGACGGGCAGACCGAGATAGCCGACAGTTCTCTTGTGGAGCGCCTCGTTCAAAGAAGAATGATCTCCGCTTGCGAGGTGGGCGCGGCTTGCCTTGATCCGTGGCAGAAGATGGACTGTGACAACCGCTATTTTCCTGCGATGAACCTTATGATTACAGGCAAGTGCAACTATAACTGTCTGCATTGCTTCAACGCATCGGATAATTCGCCCCTGATGGCTGAATTTACGCTTGAAGAAGCCGAAAAGCTGCTTGATGAAGCACAAAGGTGCGGCATCAACGCCTTTACTATTACGGGCGGTGAGCCCATGTGCCACAAGGACTTTTTGCCCATCATTGAGGGCATTTATAAGCGCGGAATGTTCGTTGAGGAACTGAACACCAACGGATTTTACATAAATCAAGCTGTGCTTGACCGCATGAAGGAGATCGGATGCAATCCGCTGATCAAGATTTCCTTTGACGGTATCGGGCATCACGATTGGCTCAGAAACCGCAAGGGCGCGGAAGAAGATGCGCTCCGTGCGATCAAACTCTGCGTGGATAACGGCTTCCGTGTCAAAGCGCAGACCAACGTACACAGAAAAAATATCGAATCTATGCTCCCCACGGCGCGGCTCCTTGACGAAATGGGGGTGTATGAAATGCGCATCATTCGTACCACCGAGGTTCCTCGTTGGAACGAGAACGCAAAAGGCGCAACCCTCGATCTTGACGAATATTTTGCGGGGATGCTCGACTTCGTGAGAGAGTATATTTCCGAGGATCATAAAATGGTGATTGATATTTGGCAGCTTATGACTCTTTTCCCAAGGAGCAAGAGCTATAATCTCCGCACCGTTGCGTGCTGTGATGGTGAGTACAAGCCCACACGCCCTGTATGCCCCGGAAATCGCAGTATGGTGGCTGTATCGGCAAACGGAAACGTTTTCCCGTGTATGCAGATGTCGGGCTATTACGAGGCAAGGAATGATATTCTCGGCAATGTCAAGGAGTATGGACTTCAACCGCTACTTCAGATGGGCAAGTATCTCGCGGAGGTCTGTGCCACGGTTGGTGAGCTTGCCGAGGTCAATGAAGAATGCAGAAATTGCCCCTATTTCAAGTATTGCGCCGCCGGATGCCGTGCGGTTGCTCTGACTCTGACGGGCGACAAAATGGGCGTGGATCTTTCCAAATGCCTGTTCTTCAAAAAAGGTTATTACGAAAAGGTTGTACGCACGATGGGCGACTTTAGAAACAATACGCCGATCAATGTGTAAAAGGACTATTATGAAAAGAAAATTTTTAAGTATCGTTTTGTGTCTTTCGATGCTTCTGTCGCTTCTGACACTTGCATCCTGCTCGGATAAAAACAATCCTCCCGATGGCTCGGGAACAAATCCCCCTGCGGCGGGAGCAGAGTCTATTGCGATCCTCTATGAAAACGACGTGCATTGTGCCGTGGAGGGATATTCCAAGCTTGCGGCGATGAAAGCCGAGCTGAAAGGGGTCTATGACCACGTGGGCGTTGTTTCCTCGGGTGACTTTGTGCAGGGTGGCACTTTGGGTGCTGTTTCCAAGGGTGAGTACATCATAAACCTTATGAACAAGGTGGGCTATGATGCCATCGCGCTCGGCAACCACGAATTTGACTATCAGCTTGCGCGTCTTGTGGAGCTGAACAACCTCTCAAACACCAAGTTCCTCTCCTGTAACTTTGCTAAGGTAGGCGAGGACAAGTCATATTTTGATTCCTATACCATCGTATCCTACGGTGACGTGGAGATTGCTTACATCGGTATCACCACACCCTCTACCATCAGCTCGTCAAATCCCGCACAGTTCAAAAACGAGGACGGCGAGATTATATACACATTCAACGAAGCAGATATGTATAGCCTCGTTCAAGCAAACATTGATGCTGCCGAGAAAGCAGGCGCGGATTACGTGATCGCGCTCTCGCACGTTGGCTATGACGAGTCAGATGAGTTGTTTGATATCACCGATATCATCGAAAATACCGACGGATTTGATGTAGTTCTCGATGCACACGCGCATCTTGTCATCGAAAACAAAACCATCAAAGACAAGAGTGGCGACGACGTTCTGCTTTCCTCTACGGGAACGAAATTTGAGTACATCGGCAAGCTCACCATCACCGAGGACGGACTTGATACCGAGCTCATCGAAACCGCTACATACGAAAAGACCGATGCGACCGTGGATGCGTACCTTGCCGAAATCAATGAGAGCTACGCAGAGCTTGGCAACCGTGTGATCGGAGAAAGCACGGTCACGCTGAACGACTACGACGGCGATACTCGTCTTGTCAGAAACAGCGAAACCGCACTCGGCAATCTTTGCTCGGATGCACTTCGTGTGATGACGGGCGCTGACGTGTCATTTGTCAACGGCGGCGGACTGCGCGCACCTATCGAAGCAGGCGAAGTCACCTTCAACGATATTTTCTCGGTGTTCCCGTACAACAATCAAGTCGTAACGGTTGAGATCACAGGGCAAATGCTTCTCGATATGTTAGAGATGGGCGTGATGAATTACCCCGAAGAAAACGGCTCATTCCCAAGTATGTCGGGCGCGACCTTCTCGCTGAATACAGCGATCCCCACCTCCGTCAAGACCGATGAAAACGGTTTCTTCACGAGCGTGGACGGTGAATACCGTGTGTACGGTGTCAAGGTGCTCGATAAGGAAAGCGGCGAATACCGTGACCTTGATCTTAACAAGAAATATGTTCTCGCAGGCTTCAACTATCATTTGCTCTCGCAAGGCGACGGAATGGCAATGTTGGGGGATGCCAAGCCCACCCAAGCCGAGGGAACGCTTGACATCGAGCTTCTTG
>CALGCW010000057.1 GCA_937884385.1 uncultured Clostridia bacterium
CGGCAAAGGGAATGGTGGCGCAGGCGAAGGAGAACGCAAAGCTCTCCGGTCTTGAGAACGCGCCCATAAGATACATAGTTGACGACTGCAAGAAGTTCGTTGAGCGCGAGATACGCCGCGGCAACAAATATGATGCGGTGATCATGGACCCTCCCTCCTACGGCAGGGGGCCTTCGGGAGAGATATGGAAGATCGAGGACAGCATTGACGAGCTCGTCACACTTACTTCAAAGGTCCTATCGGACAAGCCGCTTTTCTTCCTTATCAACTCCTATACTACGGGTCTTTCTCCTCTTACGATGAGCTACATCGTCGATCTTCGCATTTCAAAGACGTACGGCGGCAGATGTGAGGCGAGTGAGATCGCACTTCCTGTGAAATACACGGGCGGCTTTATGCCTTGCGGCGCAAGTGCGAGATGGCAGGAAGAAAATAGAGAATAAAGAATAATGAACTAAGAAAGGAAAGTCACGAACGTGAATTCTTATCCTTATATCAAGATCGAAAATCTGAATATCAGCTATGAAGAGGACGACGGCGGAAGGACCTCGGTCCTTCGCGATCTTTCCCTTGAGATAAAAAAGGGGGAATACGTTGCGGTGCTCGGTCACAACGGCTCGGGCAAATCGACTCTTGCAAAGCTTCTTAATATGATACTTGAGCCCGATTCGGGCAAGATATACGTTGAAGGCAAGGATATTACCGACCCGAATATGACTGAGGACGATGTATTCGAGCTCAGAAAAAGGGTGGGAATGGTCTTTCAAAATCCCGACAATCAGCTCGTTGCAACGATAGTTGAGGATGACGTTGCATTTGGCCCCGAAAATCTCGGTATTGCCCCCGATGAGATTCGCAGGCGCGTTGACGAGGCTCTCAGCGTCGTCGGTATGAGCGAGCACGCAAAAAGCGAGCCTGCGAGGCTTTCCGGCGGTCAGAAGCAGAGGATAGCCATTGCGGGAATCCTTGCAATGAAGCCCGACTGCATCATTTTTGACGAGTCTACGGCGATGCTTGATCCCCTTGGAAGAAGGGATATTATGAACACCATCGAAAAGCTTAACCGCGAGCACGGTATCACCATTATTATGATCACGCACTATATGGACGAGGCGGCAAGAGCCGACAGGATAGTTGTCCTTGATGACGGTGAGATACTTATGGACGGCACGCCCGCGGAGATCTTCGAAAAGAACGACAGGCTTAAGGCGTGCGGACTCGACGTGCCGCAATGCGTGAGTCTTGTTCATTTACTTGCGGAAAAAGGAATAAAGATAAAAGGAGAGTGCCACACGCCGTCTGCATGCGCAGACGCGATAGCAAGCGCACTTAAAAACAGATAATGGCAAAGATCAGGCTTGAGGGCGTATCCTTCGTATACGGCAAGGGAACTGCTTATTGCAAGGAAGCGCTGAAAAACGTAAATATTGAAATTAAGAGCGGCTCTATCACGGGTCTTATAGGACACACGGGCTCGGGTAAGAGCACGATGCTTCAGCTTCTCAACGGACTTGCGTCGCCAAGTGAAGGTAAAATATACCTGGACGGCGAGGACATATGGGCAAAGCCGAAGGAGATAAGCCGCGTAAGATACCGAGTGGGACTTGTTATGCAGTATCCGGAATATCAGCTCTTTGAGGAGACTGTGGAAAAGGACATTGCGTTCGGCCCGAAGAACATGGGGCTTGACGACTCCGAGATCGCGGCAAGGATAAGGGAAGCCATCGAATTTGTGGGACTTGAGCCCGATGTGCTTCAGAAAAACCCATTTGATCTTTCTGGCGGACAAAAGCGTCGTGTTGCTATCGCGGGAGTTATTGCGATGCGCCCCGAGGTGCTCGTTCTTGACGAGCCTGCGGCGGGACTTGACCCCCAGGGTAGGGATATAATTCTCAACGGAGTTTTCAAATACCGCGAAAAGACGGGTGCCACTGTTGTGATAGTAAGTCACAGTATGGAGGATATGGCGCGTCTTTGCGACGATATAATCGTTTTGTCCCACGGTGAGGTCGTACTGAACGGAACCCGAGACGAGGTGTTCTCACATTCTGAGATGCTTGAGAGTATCGGACTTGCAGTTCCGCAGATAACCCTTCTTATGCACGAGCTTAATGCCCGCGGCATCAAGGTCAATAACGGAATCTATACTGAGGACGCGGCTCTTGAGGAGATAATGCGTCTTATGAAAGGTAAGTAATGAAGAATATAACGCTTGGACAGTATTATTCTGTCGATTCACCAATACACAGGCTCGACCCGAGAATAAAGATAGTTTGCGCTATACTTTATATCGTTATAGTTTTCCTGTGCTCAAACACCGTGTCGATGGCACTTTTGCTCCTGTCGGCACTTGCTATAGTGCTCTTATCGAACATACCGATAAGAATAGTTTTGCGTTCGGTAAGAACCATAGTCTTTATCATTGCGTTCACGGCCGTGATCAATATCTTCTGGACGGAGGGAGAGGGCGCGCCTCTGCTTGATCTCGGCTTTGCACGGATCTATATTGAGGGAGTGGTAAACGCGGTGTTTCTTGTGATAAGGATATTCGTGCTTATCATAGGAAGCAGTGTACTGCTCACTTACACCACAACGCCCATAGCTCTTACAGACGGAATCGAAAGACTTCTTTCACCGCTTAAAAAGATCGGCCTTCCCGTGCACGATTTTGCGATGATAATGACGATTGCGCTTCGCTTTATCCCTACTCTTATGGAGGAGGCAGAGAAGATAATGAGTGCGCAGAAGGCGCGCGGCGCGGATTTTTCAAACGGTAGTCTTATTGACAGAGCGAAGGCTCTTATACCGATACTTATCCCACTTTTCTCGTCTTCGATCAGACACGCACTTGATCTTGCGACCGCAATGGAGTGCCGTTGCTATCGCGGAGGAGAGGGAAGAACGAGAATGAAGATACTCAAATGCCGCCCGACCGATATTTTTGCGCTCTGCCTTTTTATTGGCTTTGGCGCGGCGGTGATCTGCATAAATATCTTCGTTTCGCCCTTTTTGCCCTTTTAAAGGAGTTTTACAATGAAATTATTGCTTAGAATAAGCTTTCTCGGAGCAAACTATAACGGATATCAGGTCCAACCCGACAAGCCCACCGTTCAGCAAGAGCTGAACACAGCGGCAAAGCGGATATTCAGCTTTGACTGTGATATCGTTGGATGCTCACGAACGGACAGCGGCGTTCACGCGAACGAATTTTTTGTCTGCGTTTCAAAAAAGGGAGAAAACGAGCTTGACTGTACCATACCGATGAAGAGCGTGCCTCTTGCATTCAATTCCGTTTTGCCCGACGACATCTCCGTTATTGAGGGAAGAGTGGTTGAGAGTGATTTTCACCCAAGATATGCGGTGAAATACAAGGAATACGTTTATAAGATATGGAACGATCTGATAAAAAATCCTTTTTTGTCTGACAGAGCTTATCATATCGGGCGCATCCTCTCGGATGCGGATATAGAGAGAATGAATGCCGCGGCGCAGTATTTTTGCGGAAAGCACGATTTCTCCTCGTATATGGCGCAGGGCTCAAAGATAGTGGATGCTAACCGAGAGGTGAAGTATGCTTCGGTTTACAAGGAGGGAGACACGGTGATCTTCAAGGTGGCTGCGGACGGCTTTCTTTACAACATGGTCAGGATCATGTGCGGCACGCTCTTGCTCGTTGCGCAGGGAAGGATAGAGCCCGAGGATATTATAGAGATAACCGAGGCAAAAGACCGTTCACGTGCGGGGGCAACCGTGCCTGCGTGCGGTCTATATCTGAACAAGGTGGAATATTAAATTAAGGAGATCGGGTTATGAGATTTGATACGGTTGAAATGATCAATAAAATCAAATATGACCCAAGAAGCGTAAAAAGAGAAAAAAAGGACGATACGACCGATCTGTATCTTGCTCGCGTAAGCTACAGATATGCGTATTTTTGCAGGATATTTGAGGTCATACTTGTTATTCTTACGGTCGCATTTCTTCTTTCCGGAACTCTTTCGTATAAAAATCTCTATTACCTTGTCAAGGATGTTTCTCTTTCAAGTGAATACGTACGCTCGGTCCACGATACTGTCACCTATAACGTGGGAAGTTCGCAGAGCTTTGCCCTCTACCGTGAGGGAATAGCGGTGGCAAGCAGGGAAAGGTTTTCTATTTTCGCCGTTGGCGGCAGGGAGCTTTTTTCCTCAAATCAAAGCTATGCCAATCCCGCCCTGTATACAAGTGACAAGTACGTTCTGCTTTGTGATGTGGGCGGAAGGGATTTTTCCGTTTATAATTCCTTTTCAAGAGTAAGAGAAGAGACTCTTTCTCATACGATATACGGCGCGTGTTCCTCAAAGGAGGGGGATTTCGCGATAATCACGGGGGAAGAAAAATATAACTCCTGTGTTAAGGTGTACAAGAGCAACGGAAAGGAATTTAGCTATAATTTTTCAAGCGGAAAGGTAGTTGCGGCTTCGCTTTCCGATGATGGACGCAAATTGGCGGTTGTGCTTGCTTTTGCGGACGGGGACGGATTTTCTTGTGAGATAAGAGCCTATGGTGTGGGAAGCGATGACTATGAAAGCGCAGCTCTTTCGTTTTCGGGTCTCGTTTACGGCATCAAGCACCTTGAAAACGGAAGCATTGCGGCGGTCGGAGCGAGAGGCGTGAATGTTTTTACCTCAAATCTTGATCTTTTGGGTGAGTATTTGCCCGAAAATGAAATATATGCCTATGCTTTTGGGGATGATAATATTGCCGTGTCCCATATCGCTGACCGCGGTGCGAAAAATGCGGTGGTATGCCTTGATTCCCGGGCGAAGGTAAGACGCAGTATTGCTTCAGCCAGCGCAGCTATCTCTCTTGAGATATGCGACGGATATGTTTTCGTTCAAAGGATCGACGGTTTTGAGCGCACGAGCATACTCACGGGAAAAACGGAGAGGATCGAGATGCCCGCAGACAGCTTTAAAATGATATGTGAGGATAAGGACACGCTTGTTATCTTCGCGCAGTCTTATTCGAAATTCTTAAGCTTTAAATAGGTTTCTCTACATAAAAAAGAGCCCTTTGGGGCGGAGGGAGATTATTATGAATAAATGGCAAATTTTACTTGACGTTGGAATGCTCGGCATTATTGCTCTTATTACTTTTATCGGCATTAAGCAGGGCTTTGTCAAATCATTTTTTAAATATATGAAGCTCACCGTAGTAATTATTATTACTATGATCTTGGGCGTTTATCTTGTTGCCTTCGTGCAGGACAATATCGTTGCAGACCGACTTGACGGCAGGGTACAGGAGCATCTCGTTGCAAAGGCGGAGACCTTTGGTGAGAGCTTCGATTACGATGATATTATCGAGGGGCTTCCAAGCGTGGCAAAGAAGGTGGCTTCCATGAATATCGTTCGCAGATATTTCGATTCTCTTACGGGAAGTACGGCTGATGTCGCTCGAAGACTCGGTGCAAAGATTGAGAGCGTGCTCTCAAGTGTGATATCGAAGATAATCGCGTATGGAATTACGTTCATCGTAGTATATATACTTTGCACTATAGGTGTATTTTTCCTTGAAAAGGCTTGTCAGATACCCGTTATTCACGGATTTGACAAGGTACTTGGCTTCGTTTGGGGTGTTTCCCATGCGTATGCGTTCGTCAGCCTTTTGGTATGCGTTGTATTGATCATCGTAGGCGCGGATTTTATTGAAGGAACGAAAATTACAAGACTTATTTATAAATTCGGACTTTTCACTCACTGAGGGAGGTCCAATACTACCCAAGGAGGTAAATTATGTTGATGTGTTCAAGATGCCATAAAAGAATGGCAGTTGTGTTTATAACCAAGCTTGAAAACGGAGAAAAGAAGAATGAGGGCGTTTGCATCACCTGTGCAAAGGAGCTTGGACTTCCTCTTGACAATATGCTCGGAGATATGATGAATAAGCTTGGCATAAGCTCCGAGGAGCTCTCTGGCATGGAGGAAGAGGTTGCAAAAATGATGGAGAACGGCGGTGACCTTCCCGCAATGATGGAGGACGACGATCTCGACGATGATGATGCGACAGCTCCTGCGATCAATTTGCAAAAGCTTTTCGGTTCAAAGAACGGTGATGAGCCTAACGTTGACGGAGCAAAAGCCAAGGCGGAGAACAAAAAGTCGGAAAAGCAAAGAAAATTCCTTGACTCATATTGCAAGGATCTTACGCGGGAGGCAAGAAGCGGCAAGCTTGACGCCATAGTGGGAAGAGAAAAGGAGCTTGCGAGAGTTATTCAGATACTTTTAAGACGTCAGAAAAACAATCCCTGTCTCATAGGTGAGCCGGGTGTAGGTAAGACTGCCATAGCTGAGGCTCTTGCGCAGAAGATCGTTCGCGGTGACGTTCCCTATAAGCTCAGAAACAAAGAGCTTCACCTGCTCGACCTTACGGCTCTGGTGGCAGGAACGCAATTCCGCGGTCAGTATGAGAGCAGGCTTCTCGGACTTCTAAAGGAGGTCAAGGATGCGGGAAACATCATCCTCGTGATCGACGAGGTGCATAATATCGTTGGAGCAGGCAACAGCGAGGGAAGTGTGAGCACCGCAAATATGCTCAAGCCCGCCCTTTCACGCGGTGAGATCCAGGTCATCGGCGCTACGACGCTCAACGAATACAGAAAATACATCGAAAAGGACAGCGCGCTTGAACGCCGCTTCCAGCCCGTTAAGGTGGAGGAGCCGTCGATCGACGAGACGCTTGAAATGCTTAAGGGTATCAAGCATTATTACGAGACCTTCCACCAGATAAAGATTCCCGATGCTATCTTAAGAAGCGCGGTAGTGCTTTCTGAGAGATATATAACGGACAGATACCTGCCCGACAAGGCGATAGACCTTCTTGACGAGGCGGCGGCAAATCTTTCACTCAACAGCGCCTCGCTTAACAGAAGCATTGAAATAAGAGAAAAGCTTCTTATGATAAAGGCGGAGAGAGAGGCACTTGAGGCAACTCCCCCCGATTCGCCCGACAATGCGGATGCTTACGAGAGGATCGCTAAGCTGAAATCGCAGGAGATAAAGTTTGCAGACGAGCTGAAGACGCTTGAGGGAGAATGCGAGAATATTGTGCTCACCACAGACGAGCTTGCGGATGTTGTTGAGGTATGGACGGGTGTACCCGCGCTTACCGTCAGCGCAAACGAATATGAGCAGATAGATAAGCTTGAGGACAGACTCAAGACCCACATAATCGGTCAGGATAAGGCGGTAGGCTCTATCTGCCGCGCGATAAAGAGAAACAGAGCCGGTATTTCCTATAAGAGAAAGCCCGTTTCCTTCATTTTTGCAGGTCCTACGGGCGTTGGCAAGACGGAGCTTGTCAAGCAGCTTGCCAATGACCTTTTCCATTCTCCCGAGACGCTTATCCGTCTTGATATGAGTGAGTTTATGGAAAAGCACTCTGTTTCGAAGATCATCGGAGCGCCTCCCGGATACGTCGGATATGACGAGGCAGGTCAGCTTACCGAAAAGATCCGTCGCAGACCATATTCCGTTATTCTTTTTGACGAGATAGAAAAGGCTCACCCCGACGTTTTGAACGTTCTTTTGCAGATACTTGACGACGGACGTGTGACGGACGCGCAGGGAAGAACGATAAACTTTGAAAATACCATTCTCGTTATGACCACTAACGCGGGCTCGACCAATTCATCGGGCAGGGCAGGATTTGCGGCTGCGGATGATCTTTCTGCCGAGGAAGCGCGCACGATGAAGGCGCTTGAGGGCTTCCTTCGTCCCGAATTCATCAACCGCGTTGATGAGATAATCACCTTTAATTCTCTTACTGAAGAGAATTTTGAAAGAATAGCGGCTATTATGCTCGGTGAGCTGAAGACCGCCCTTTCGGAAAAGGGAATTGATCTTTCTTACACCGATGAGGCTTTGACACTTGTCGCTAAGAGGTCTTATTCCGCTAAATTTGGTGCTAGAAATATGAGAAGATTTATTCAGACTCACATAGAGGACGCCATTGCAGAAAAGGTGATCGCAGACTATAACCGCACGATAAGTAAGGTGCATATTTCAGTTAAAGATGGCGAGATAGCCGTGAATTGTATGTAAAAAATGCCAACCGATATTCTCGGTTGGCATTTTTTTGTTGACATTATTTTTTTGTGTGATATACTGAAATAAAGAAAGGTGGTTAAGATATGATGAAACACAAGAAGTTAAACCTTATATCACTGATCGTTTATCTTATTTGTTTTGTATGGAGCTTACTTTATTTTTGGGTATTTGCGGGTCCGACGGGGCTTATGTCGATGATCGTCTGGCAGTATCTGAATTTATTTATTCTTTGTCCTGCAATTCTCACCTTTATCCACGTGTTAGTTAAAGGATCTCAAAAGGAAACCTTGCTTATGCCTGTTATTTTTTCAATATTGAGCCAGATAAACTTTACTTCGACCTGGAACTTGATGTACGTTCTTCAAGGACGCGGGCTTTCAATGCTGTTTGAGGGCTTTGGAAATGCCATCATTATGACGTTGCTCCCGTCATTCGTTGCTTTGGGAATAGCTAGCGTTATTTGGTGCGTTATCAAGCTTATCAAAAGCAAAAAAGAAAGAGCTTTATAAAAATGGGGGATTTGCTTATGAAAAAAACAGTCGTATTATTAATTGTACTGTCAATGTTGATTTTGACATTTTCGTCTTGCTCGAATGATCGGATAGATACGATGCCCGAGGATACGGATCTTGAATATTGGCTGTTGGATTATGTTGATCTGTTTGGTATGACCAATATTGAGCACTCGTATAGCAGGGAACTGAATGCTAAGTCGAGATATGAAGTGAAGTGAAGTGGTATTTGTCTGACAAATATCCTTATCAGGTCGATAAAAATGGAGATAAGACAGCCCCCAACGAAGCGGTTGTCTATAAATTTGAGAGATTTCCCGTAGCAGAGCTCGGTGTATTACGAGTGACAGGTATTGAGATAACTGACCCCAATGTGAATTTCTGCGGTTTGAACGTTAATTCAACCCATGATGAAATTGTGGACCTTATGCAACAGCACGGATATGTATATGTCAGAACCGCTGAAGTATACAGGGGAAAATATGTTATGTTTGACAATGCGGATAGTTCTATTTCTGTCACCTTTTATTATGAAAAGGGTATAATAGATATCGAATATGATCAAGTTTTCAGGTTAGCTTATTTGGGCTTTTTGTTCGGTGATTAATAGTAATAAATATATCCCCCAAGCGTGCTCGCTTGGGGGATGGTTTTATTGTTTTAAGATTTCAGGTAAGGCATCGATTATATCACTTGCCATTACAGAATATTGAGATAGCTTTTCGCTGGCTTTATCGCCTGCAAGTCCGTGAATGTAAGTGCCGAGCGTTGCGGCAATATAGGGTTTGCATCCTTGAGCCAGAAGTCCTGCGATCACGCCGTCAAGCATGTCGCCCGAGCCGCCCGTGCTCATTCCGCTATTGCCGCTTTTGTTGACGTAGATCTCATCACCGTGAGGGGCGGCAACTGCTGTATTGTGGTCTTTAAGCACGCATATAACCTCGTTTGCATTGGCAAAGCCCTGTGCAAAATGTGGTATATTTTCTGTGATTTTGCTTACTTCAAATCCCGTGAGCCTTGACATTTCAAGAGGGTGGGGAGTCATAATGACCGCATTTCTTATCATAAGGCTGAAAAGCTCGGGATTCTTTGCCGAAAGATTAAGCGCATCTGCGTCGATAATGATCGGGCAATCGTTATTCTGCAGTGTGAATTTTAAAATTTCAAGTGCAGAGTCGCTTGTTGAAAGTCCCATTCCGATGGCAATTACATCGGCTTTTTTTATTGATGCCCTGAGCTTCTCAAGGTCGATGCTTTCACCAAACGTGGACAGGACCGCTTCGGGAATGAGGGTTTGCAAGATGATGCGGTTATCCTCGTGAGTAAATATTTCAACGAGTCCGCAACCCGTGCGGTAAGCGGCTTTTGCGCTGAAATACGGCGCGCCTGCCATACAGGGTGAGCCGCCGATTATAAGCACGCGCCCACAGCTTCCTTTGTTAGAGTTTTCTTGCCTTTTGGGAAGCAGCTTTTTAATATCCTTTTGAGAATATGAGAATTTACGCATCGTCGTTATCCTCGTCATAATCCTTGATTCCGTCCATTGAGCTTGCAAGCTTAAAACCGTCGATCTCGCCGCGCTGCATTGCGCCGAAGATGCGATAGCGAAGCCCTTTATGCTTGATGTCAAGCTCGCGAAGGAGCTGCTTCATCTCCTCGCGCTCTGTATTGCCGTCTGCGGGACAGGTTGATTTTACAACGGGCAATTCAGCTTTTTCAGCAAATTGGCGAACGCTCTTTTCACTTGCATAGAGCAGTGGGCGGACCATTGTAAGGTCAATTCTTGAAAGGTACGTGACGGGCGAGAAGCAACCGATCCTGCCCTCAAAGAAAAGATTGAGCATAAAGGTTTCAATGGCATCGTCAAAATGATGACCAAGCGCGACCTTATTGCATCCGAGCTCCTTGGCGGTATTATAGAGTACGCCGCGGCGCATTTTGGCGCAAAGAGAGCAGGGGCTTTTTTCCTTTCGCTCCTCAAAAATGATCTGATATATCTGCGTGGGTGCGACGTGATATTCTACGTCGAGCCTCTCACAAAGCGCGCGAATTCCGTCAAAGCTCGTATTCGGGAAACCCATATCGACGGTTATTGCGATGAGCTCGTATTTTTTAGGATAAAATCTTCTCATCTCCGCAAGCGCGTAGAGAAGGGCAAGCGAGTCCTTTCCCGCAGAAACACCGACTGCGATCCTGTCGCCTTCTTCTATCATTGCGTAGTCGTCGACTGCGCGTCTGGTATAGCTTAAAATTCGTTTAAGTTCCTTCATTTGAAATTACATTCCTCATATATCTTTTTCGCTCGATCGGTCAGTACCTTTGGGTCTTCGTCAAGATTAAGAAACAGGGGCTCTTCAATCACAACGCTTGCAGCCGCGCCTTTTTTTGCCTTGACGAGCACCATTGACGGTGCGTTTTTTGTGTTTGCGTGGACAAAGCACATCTCCTTAGGCTCAAGACCGTTTTCACGCAGAGCGCAGATAAGGTCGGTCAGGCGGTCGGGTCTCCACACGCAATAGAAGAGACCGCCGTGCTTGAGAAGTCTTTTTGCACACGCGCAGAAGTCTCCAATATTGCCGCACACCTCGTGGCGCGCGATGAATTTTTCGTCGTACTCGTTGCGCTTTCCGCTATCCGCCTTCATATAGGGCGGATTTGAAAACACTGCGTCGACCTCAAGACCGATATCAGTGCTTTTGAGCTCTCTTACGTCGGAGTGAAGGGGGGTCACCTTACTTTCAAGAGAGTTCAGGCGCGCGTTTCGGTCGATCAAAAGGGCGAAATCCTCCTGTATCTCTGCGCAATAGATGCTTTTAAACTTATCTCTTGCCGCGCAGAGCAGGGAGATTATTCCCGTGCCTCCGCCAAGCTCAACTGCAGTTCCGTTTTTCTGTGACTTGATATAAGCTGCCAAGAGAAAGGCGTCGGTGCCGAAGGTGAGCCCGTTATTCTTTTGTATAAGCTTTATTTTTTCATTAACCTCGGTCAGCTTTTCGCCGTCGAGCAGAAAGTCATTCATAGCTTTTCCTCCAAATTCAAAAACACGGAGCAGAACAACTGCTCCGTGTCTTTTTTAATGTAATCGGATTATTCCTGAACGGGAGCTCCTACAGGGCAAACGTCAGCGCAAGCACCGCACTCAGCGCAAGCATCAGGATCAATTACATACATACCGTCGCCTTCGGAAATAGCACCGCAAGGACAAGCATCTGCACAAGCACCGCAAGCAACGCAAGCGTCAGTAATCTTATAAGCCATGATAAATACCTCCAAATTAGTATGATAGACACATTATATCACAAGTCCCTGCAAAAAAGCAAGAGCTTTGTGAAAAAATGTATAAAAAATTATTCTGCATCAGTATTTTTGTGTGCGCGGAGCACTTTTACATTATCTCTGTGATAGGGTTTGATGCTGTCCCCATCCTTATCGCTGAATTTGACCTTTATATAGCCCGTGAGGGGATGACACTCTGTGACGGTTCCCACGCCGTCGGGTGTTTTAACTACGGACTCAACTGCGGGAGTTCTTGCTATCTCGTATTCATAGCTTTCCTGCTCGTATCTGAGGCAGCACATAAGTCTGCCGCAGGTGCCGGATATCTTTGATGAGTTGAGGAAGAGTCCTTGCTCCTTTGCCATCTTTATCGATACCTGCACGAAGTCGGAAAGGAAGGTTGCACAGCAAAGAGGTCTTCCGCACGCACCGAGACCGCCGATAAGCTTTGCTTCGTCGCGAATGCCTATCTGTCGAAGCTCGATCCTCGTTTTGAAGATTGCCGCAAGGTCCTTGACGAGCTCACGGAAGTCAACGCGTCCTGCAGATGTGAAGTAGAAAAGAAGCTTACTGTTATCAAAGGTGTACTGTGCGTCGACGAGCTTCATATCAAGCTCGTGCTTTGCGATCTGCTCAAGGCAGATGCCGAAGGCGTCCTTTTCCTTTTTATTGTTTTCCTCGTTATGAACGACGTCGTCGGGAGTCGCGATCCTTATGATGGGGCGGAGGGGGGGAACTATTTCGGAAATACCCACGGTCTTGTTTGTGATGAACACCTCACCGAACTCCGGTCCGCGTGCTGTCTCCACTATCGCAAATTCGCCTTTTTTTGCAACAACCCCTTCTGGCGCAAAGTAATATACCTTGCCGACCTTTTTAAAGCGTATGCCGACTACCTCGACCTGTTCTTCGTCCTCCTTGGGCTCTTTTTTTGCCGTGGGGGCGGACTCGGGGATGATATCCTCAAAAATATCGTCTTCAAGGAAGATATCTGTTTCGGAAGCTGCCTCTACGGGAGTGGAGTCTGCGATCACTGCCTCTTGAACGGGAGCGCCCTCCTGCTTGTTTTTATTCTTTTTGTGATAATGACGGTGAAATCTTTTTTTACCGTTCTTTTTGTTATTATTGTTCTGATTATTTTCCATTTTTATCTCCGTTCTGCTTTTGCCTAAATCAAGCTGCTTAAAAAGTTGATGACGGTGAGCTTTACGTTTGCGTTTCTCGTGACGGCAAGTCTTGCTCTTTCCGCAGCTTCAATGATGCCTGCGAGCTTTAATACCGAAAAGCCGTATGCAAGATTTTCTGCCTGCGCTGTGTCCGTGAAAAAGACGAGGGAAGGGTCATCTGCCTTCTTTATAGCGACCAGGTCGCGTAGGGCGGCTTCGATCTCTAAAAACTGTGATACGAGCCTTTCGCGTTCCTCTCGCTTTTGAGCGAACATTGAAAGCACCTCGCTGAAATCCCTTGCGAGAGTATTGTGGGAGAGCGCCTCGATAAATCTTGCGGCAAGTGCTCTGTTTTGAAGTATCTGCTTTTTTTCGGAAGAGCCGACGAGCTCGATGATCCTGCCGATACTGCCCGATGCCGCCTTATAAATCTCCTTGAATTCATCGGGAGAGGTCTTTATAAATCGCGCGACCGTGGGCTCGTTATTCTTAAGATATTCGATCGCGTCCGTCTCGCCCGGAGTTTTCATACGAAGCACGGGAGCGCGGCTCTTTATAGTCTCAAGGATGCTTTCGGTGCTTTCGCATAGAAGGATGAACACCACGTATGGCGGCGGCTCTTCAAGTGTCAGAAGAAGCGCATTCTGTGCCTGTTTAGTCATCGTGTGTGCGTCCTCAATTATATAAACCTTATAGTCGCCGTCTATCGGATAGGATGCGACGTCGCTTTTTATAAATCTGACCGCGTCGACGCCAAGGGTCGCCTTTTCGCCCCTGCCGATTACGCTTACGTCTGCAGAGATATCTCCTGATATCTTCCTGCAGGAATCGCAGACTCCGCAGGGAAGTGCTGCATCCTGCTCATCCTTGTTCTCACAGTTAAGAGAAGCGGCGATAAGCTTCGCAAGAGTATGCTTTCCCGTTCCTTTTGCACCGAGAAGAATGTATGCGTGAGAAAGGGAAGACGCTCTTATACAGCCCGTAAAATATGAGCACAGCTCTTCATTTGCCACGAGGGCGGGAAATCTGTTATCCATTGCGCATCTCCTTTCAAACAATACAAAGTAATTATATCAAATAAAATAAATTCTGTCAATAGGTCGATTTGCAATAGAATATCGAAAAAATGCCGTCGGATCGGCTTATCTGCGTGCAAAAACGGTAATGTTTTGTATAAATTCAACAAAAAGGCAAAAAAGTGAAAAAAACACTTGAAAAATGGACGGAATAGTAATATAATGATGATGTATGACTATGCCTATATATACTATAGATATAGCAAATGAGATGAAGGGAGTTCCTTGATATGTTTAAGAAAAAAGAATGTGTCGCCATGCTCCTTGCAGGTGGACAAGGTTCAAGACTTTACGCACTTACCAAAAAAACCGCAAAGCCCGCAGTTTCATTTGGTGGAAAGTTCAGAATTATCGACTTTCCGCTTTCTAACTGCATCAACTCCGGTGTAGACACCGTTGGTGTTCTTACCCAGTATCAGCCCCTCGTACTTAACGAATACATAGGAAACGGTCTTCCTTGGGACCTTGACAGGACCTTTGGCGGAGTTTCCATCCTTCCCCCATATCAGGGATTCAGCGGATCTGACTGGTACAAGGGAACTGCAAATGCTATCTACCAGAATCTTGAGTTCATCAGAAGATATCAGGCGGAATACGTTCTGATCCTCTCCGGTGACCATATCTATACGATGGATTACAACAAAATGCTTGAATACCACAAGGAGCACGGTGCTGACTGTACTATAGCAGTTCTTGAGGTTCCTATGGAGGAGGCAAGCCGCTTCGGTATTATGAGCGTGAACCCCGACAAATCCATTTACAAATTCTCTGAGAAGCCCAAAAATCCCGACAGCAACCTTGCTTCGATGGGTATTTACATCTTCACGGCTGAAAAGCTTTACAAGTATCTTATTGAGGATGAGGCTGATCCGAATTCGAGCAACGACTTCGGTAAGAATATCATCCCTGCGATGCTTGCCAACGGCGAGAGAATGTTCGCTTACAATTTTGAAGGCTATTGGAAGGACGTTGGAACCATCTCCTCTCTTTGGGAGGCTAATATGGATCTTCTTGGCGAGAAGCCCGTGCTTGCCTTCGACGATAACACAAGGATCTTCTCACGTCACGAGAACGAGGCTCCTCAATATGTAGGTGACGAAGCCGTTGTTAAGAACTCCTCTATTACCGAGGGCTGTGAAATATACGGTACGGTCATCAATTCCGTTCTTGGCTACGGTGTAGTGGTCGAAAAGGGTGCGGTGGTGCGCGACAGCGTTCTTATGCATCACGTTCACGTTGGCGAGGGCGCAACCGTTGATTATTCCATTCTCGACTCCGATGTTGAGGTCGGCAAGGGCGCAAGTATCGGCAGAAACAGAGAGGAAGCAGAGGGAATTACCGTCATTGGCGCAGGAAACGCCGTTAGTGAGGGCGAGGTAATCGCCGACAACCAAATGATATATTCTGAATAATGAGGTGACGATATGAAAATAGCCGGACTTATATTTTCTAATATACACGATGCGTCCATCCCCGAGCTTACAAAGCCTCGCACGATGGCAAGTATACCCTTTGGCGGAAGATACCGTCTTATAGATTTTGCTCTTTCCAATATGGTGAACTCCGATATCACCACCGTTGGTCTTATAACTCACAACAACTATCAGTCCCTTCTTGACCACATCGGTACGGGTAAGGACTGGGACCTCGCGCGCCGTTCGGGCGGTATCAGAATCCTGCCCCCCTTCATCACAAGCGGTACACGCGGCGGCGAAAGACTTTATACAACGAGACTTGAGGCTCTTGTAGGTGTTAAGAACTTCGTTGAGAATTGCGGTGCCGATCATATCATTCTTTCCGACTGCAATATGATCTGCAATATCGATTACTCTCCCGTTCTCGACAACCACGTTGCAAACAATGCCGATATTACTGTTATCACAAAGCTTGTAAATACTCACGAGCTCAAATTCCCCCTCGATAAGTATATCAAGGTCGTTGACTACAACGAAAAGGGTGAGATAGTTGACTATGTTGACTATGACAGACAAGAGGGAGAGCTTCACATCAATACTAATATGATGGTCATCAAGCGCTCATATCTTCTTGATCTTATCAATGAAGCTGAGGCAAGAGGATACGACAGCTTTACAAGAGATATCATCGTGAGAAATCTTGGCAAGCACCGTTTCTTCGCTTTTGAGTACGACGGTTATTTCAACTACATCGACTCTATGCAGAAATTCTTCTTCTGCAATATGAAGATGCTTGACGCGAGCAAGAGAAGACTCGTTTTCCACGTACCCAACAGACCCATTTATACAAAGGTAAGAAACTCTGCACCCACAAGATATACCGAGAATGCAAGAGTGACCAACTCCATTATTGCAGACGGCTGCGTTATCGACGGTGTGGTTGAAAACTCCATCCTCTTCAGAGGTGTTAAAGTGGGCAAGGGAACAGTTATCAAAAACTGCATCCTTCTTCAGGATACATACACGGGAGACGACGTTTATCTCAACTGCGTCGTTACCGACAAGAACGTGACCATCAAAAACGGAAAGATGCTTTCCGGTCACGAGACACTTCCTTTCTATATTGGAAAGGGAACGACTGTCTGATAAATATCTTTGACAAGGAGACGCTGTTATGAAAAAAATATTGTTTGTAGGCGCTGAGGTAATGCCATTTGCGGCAACGGGCGGTCTTGGTGACGTGCTTGGCTCTTTGCCACAAGCTATTACTTCAGTTGATAATATTCTCGGTGTTTATGTTTATTCAGGATATTGCTGTTACTTTAAGCCTATTGAAATTCTTTATGACAATGAAGACTATGTAATTGCTCAACCGTTGCTTATAAACGAGGAGAAAAATAACAGTGGTGCAAAGG
>CALGCW010000058.1 GCA_937884385.1 uncultured Clostridia bacterium
TGAAAAACGCTGTGACACCGCCGATGATCAAGCTGATCAGCGACATAAAGAGAATAACCTGACCAAGCTGAAGATCGCCATCCACGTCAACAATCACGCCAGCCTTGGTTAGCAGCCAAAGTCCAAGCGCAGTAAGCGCAATAGCCGCAAGCAAAATCACGAACACAAATATTGAAAATGCAAGCGTCAATGAGGTTCTTGACGTTCTCTCTTTTATCCTTTCCATATTGAGTGGCTTCGATTTCTTCATATCTTTTTAACCGCCTTATATCCGAGTCCGCGAACCGACTCTATTTCAAATTCGTCCCATCCTTCAAACCGCTTGCGGAGTCTGCCAACGTGTACGGTAACGGTCTCCCAGCCTGTCTCACTTTCCGTTCCCCATATTTCGTCCATGAGTTGAATACGGGTAAAGATCTTTCCGGGATAGGACAGTAATTTATAGAGAAGCAAAAACTCCTTTTGCGGAAGCTCCTGTACCTCGTCTCCTCGTTTGACTGTTAATGAGTCGTAGTCGATCACCACGTCACCGACAACGATCTTACGCTCGTTTGCGATCTTCGCGCGGCGCAGGAGTGCCTTGATGCGATACAGAAACTCGTCTTGATTGACGGGCTTTGTCATATAGTCATCCGTTCCAACAGCAAAGCCCTTGTTCTTGTCTACGGGTAACTGCTTGGCAGAAACCATCAGAATAGGCAGATTATTATCGCACTCGCGCAGAGTCTTCGTAAACTCATATCCGTCCATCTTCGGCATCATAATATCAAGCACCACAAGGTCGATGTGCTCTTTGTCCATCGCATCCAGCGCATCCTCGCCGTTTTTGGCAACGGTTACTGTATAGTTATTGCTTTTGAGCACCGCCTCAAAATACATCCTCGTATTTTTATCATCGTCTACCACAAGAATATGGAACATTTTTTCACCGCTTTCTTAAAAGTTATCAATATCAAAAACTCTATATCTTCACAAATTACAGTTTTGTATAGCTTTGTTATCTTCTGTTATCTCTGCGTCCAAACATCGTAAGAACACGTACAAGGAAGCGAAGGAAATACACAAGAGAGGTCATAAGCGATGCAAGGTAGGTCAACGCCGCAGCAGAAAGGACTTCTTTTGCAGCGGGGATCTCATCTTGCGTAAGAATGCCCTCCGCAAGCAACATCTTTTGCGCTCTGTGACTTGCATTCAACTCTACGGGAAGCGTAACGAGGGCAAACAAAAGTGATCCGCCGTAAAGGATTACGCCTACCATAGCAATATAAAAGCCTGTATTAGCATCCGCTGTCGCAGAAAACCAATCAAGTAAAATACCTACAAGCACAAGAGGCATCGAAAGACGTGTTCCAAAATTCACAACAGGAACG
>CALGCW010000059.1 GCA_937884385.1 uncultured Clostridia bacterium
AGTAAAAGCCGCATTTGCCGAGCAATTTTTCTTTCATCTTCGTATAAGTATCCCTTTCATAAACTCGCTATCGTTATGAAACTCATACACGGTAGTTATTTCTTCCTCGGTGCAACCGATAAGAAGCTTGATTTCGGTGTCCTTCTTCATCAAATCAACGGTGCATATTATGGCGTTTACCTGTTTGGCGGCTAACGAGCCAAGCCAAACGTCAATACCGCCGCCGTCCATTGATGAGGTGTTTTCTATATAGCCGTAATCGACCTCATATTTTATATTCGGAAATCTCGGATGAACGCTGCCTTTCGGTCTGTCGATCACAATTCTGCCCGATGAAACGAGCGTATCTATTGCTTTCCAAAAATCGTTATCATACATCATTGCTATAAATTCCTCTTTATTGTTTTCCCTCTCCAATTCACCAAAACATTCCTATCGGCAGGGTGTGGAGTATGGTGTGGGTTAATTTTACAAATTCCTGCTCGGTGGTGTCGGTTAGGAGTCTGATGCGGATGCTTTGCGGATATTTTGCGGCAAGCGCGGCGATCTCGCACTGTACGTGGCAATCGAGCCGATTCGGCTCTATGCAAAGCGTGAGCGGTCTCGTGAGCTTCAGCCGTGTGAGCAGGTCGAGCGTGATCTTCATCCCCTCGCTGTTCTTCAGATAGATGCAGGGCGAAAGCTCGCTTTTCATCATTGCGCGGCAAAACAGCCACACGCTGAGTGTCAGCATTTCGTTTTCATTAGTATCTTTGTATTTTTCACCACTCACAAAACTATTATATATCTGCTCGGCGTGATAGGCGTCGGGGCGGATATACTTCCTATCGCGAAAATCTACAGACAGAAGATCTGCACCTTGATTGTTACATTCCTCAACGAGCATTTCAGCCATTTCTTCGGTTTCCTCGGAAAAGGTTTTTTTCTCGTTTTTCATAGAGAGAAGCATCCCCTCTATGCTTACCGCATTTAACGGTTTTTCGTTTGATCTGCGGTAAAGCTCTCTGCATTTTTCTAAGAGAAGATTCTCGTATTTCAAGGAAATTTCAGGAGTATCGCCCTGCTCTTTTTCGGACAAAAATATCCTGCGCCAAAGCTCTTTCGTGCGCTCTCGGTCAAGCGGAAGATCTCGGCTGATATCTATGCGCTCGCCCGTATCGTAAAGGAGTGCAGAAAGAAAGAGATCAAGCGCTCGGGTACCTATAAAAAGCTCGGCATTCTCGCATACAAACGCGAAGCGCTCAAAGTCAGACAAACCGTTAAATTTGCATTTTTCATCACTCCACACAAGCGACGTCGTTCTTTTAAAACTCTCGTCGTTTAAGACTTGTAAACAACGGCTCATTTGCTTCCTCCTCTCTTTTTTCGCATTCTTAAGCACAATTATAGCACACTTCCCGCGATTTTTCAACTCCGCTACAGAAAATAAGGCTCGGATACGAGGATTTTCTTTCAAAAATATTCCTCTCCCCCGCTAATTTTTTTGAAAATTCTATAGACTTTTACGGCGTTCTGTGGTATAATATAATGAAGTTTTATTGTTATAAGGAGAGTTCTCTTGAAAATATTTCTTCTTTGTCCGCGCTCCTTTGGGGCAAACACCTATCTTTTAGTCTCGGGAAGCTCTGCTATCGCGGTTGATCCTTGCGTTACGGTAGGCGCTATTTCCAAGGCACTTGACGAGGCAGAGGCACGCCTTGAGGGTATTCTTCTCACCCACGGGCACTTTGACCACACGGCGTCGGTGGACAAGCTCAGAGACGCTTTCCCCGTGCCGCTTACAGTTCACGCCGAGGATGCGGTAATGCTGACCGACGGGCGCATAAACGGATATTTTGATTTCTTTGGCAGAGAGCAAACTCACCGCCCTGCCGAAAGAGTGGTGCTCGACGGCGATATCATCACGCTTGGCGACGAGGAGATCAAGGTCATCCACACCCCCGGACACTCGCGCGGCTCGTGCTGTTTTCTTGCGAAGGACGAGGACGGCAAGGACTTTCTTATCAGCGGAGACACGCTCTTCTCCGACAATATCGGGCGCTGTGATCTCTACGGCGGCGACGAGGCAGAAATGGCGCGCTCCTTAAAGCGTCTCACCACGCTTGAAGGCAGTATGACTATCTACCCCGGCCACGGTGGCTCGGACACGCTCGGACGAGCACTCATGAGCGCCGCTTACTTTATTGACTTAAATTGACTTACATCCAGCAGAAAGGAAAAATAATATGTTAGACTATCAAAAGCTTGCAGAGCTTCTGTTCCCCCACGTCAGCGCGCTTCCCGAGGATATGGAAACAGCTTTCCCCAAGAGAGAGCTTCCCGAGGGCGCAAAGGTAACGAGATTTGCTCCCAGCCCCACGGGCTTCGTTCACTTCGGCGGACTTTTCCCCACCCTTGTAGGTGAGAGACTTGCTCACCAAAGCGGCGGTGTTTTCTATCTTCGAATTGAGGATACGGACGCAAAGCGCGAGGTCGCAGGCGCGGCTGAAAGCCTTATAAAAACGTTCAATTATTACGGAATCAATTTCGACGAGGGCGCAATTCTCGATGAGAACGGCAACCTCACCGACTGCGGTGACTACGGGCCCTACAAGCAGTCAAACAGAGTCGATATTTATCACGTTTTCGCTAAAAAGCTCGTTTCCGAGGGCAAGGCTTATCCTGTTTTCACGACAAAAGAGGAGCTTCAGGCTCTTAATGCCGTTGACAAAAAGGCAGAGGTAAAGGCTAAGGACTGGCACGAGGATGGCGGTGAGCAGAGAGAAGAGATGCTCCGCAACCGTATTTTCACGATAGACGAGGTCAAGGCACATCTTGCCGCAGGCGACCCCTTCGTGCTCCGTATGCTCTCTGACGGCGACCCCGATAAAAAGATAAAGTTCACAGACCTTATAAAGGGTGACCGTGAGCTTCCCGAAAACGACCGCGACGAGGTTCTTCTCAAGAGCGACGGTGTTCCCTCTTATCACTTTGCACACGCTGTTGACGATCACCTTATGGGAACTACCCACGTCATCCGCGGTGACGAATGGTATGCAAGCCTTTCCCGTCACATAATGCTCTTCCGCTTCCTCGGCTTCAAGCTTCCCAAATACGCGCATATTTCTCCCATTATGCAGATGGGAGAGAACGGCTCGAAGAAAAAATTCTCAAAGCGCGATCTCGGATCGAATATGGAATATTACCGCGAGCTTGGATATGATAAGGACTGCGTAGTTGAATACGTTATGACCCTTCTCAACTCCAACTACGAGGATTGGCACGCGCAGAACCCCGACAAGAAATATACCGACTTCCCCTTCTCCTTGAAGAAGATGTCAAGCTCCGGTTGTCTTTACGATATCAATAAACTCACCGACGTTTCAAAGAACGTGATCTCAAGAATGGACGCAAACACAGTTTACGAAAGACTTCTTGATTGGGCAAGCGAATTCGACACCAAATTTGCAGCGCTCCTACGTGAAAATGAGGAAATGTCCAAAAAGATACTTGCTATCGGCAGAGGCGGCAAAAAGCCGAGAAAAGACCTTGCCAAATGGTCCGATGCAAGAGATTATATGGGATTCTTCTTCGCTCCCCTCTTTGAGATCAAGGAAGAGTACCCCGCGCACTTCTCTCGCGGTGATATCCGACAGTGTCTCGAGCTCTTCAAGCAGACGTACGATTACAGCGACGATATGAACACCTGGTTTGAAAAGATCAAGGCTATCGCAACAAAGATCGGGTTTGCCGCTGATATGAAGGAATATAAGGCAAATCCCGATGCCTTCGGAGGCAACGTTGCAGACGTTTCAATGTTCATACGAGTAGCCGTGACGGGCAAGACCAACGCGCCCGACCTCTACACGGTAATGCAGATAATCGGCAAGGACGAAACACTTGCGAGAATAGAGGCAATGCTGAACAAAATCTAAACAAAAGAGGACAAAAACATGTCAGAAATAAATTCCAACTTTATACACGATATAATCGACGCGGATCTAAGTGAAAATCCCGATATAAAGATCATAACGCGCTTTCCTCCCGAGCCCAACGGTTATCTCCACATCGGCTCTGCGAAGGCGATAATGATCAACTATGAAACAGCAAAAAAATACGGCGGAAAATTCAATCTCCGCTATGACGACACCAACCCTGCAAAGGAGGACAACGAATACGTTGAATCCATCTACGAGGACCTCCATTGGCTCGGTGCAGTACCCAACGGCGGTATTTATTACGGCTCGGACTATTTCGATAAATGCTATGAGTTCGCAGTAAAGCTCATCAAGGACGGTAAGGCGTACGTTTGCGACCTTACTGCAGAAGAGATGAGAGAATACCGCGGCACTCTCACAACGCCCGGCAAGGAAAGCCCCTACCGCAACAGAACGGTTGAGGAGAACCTCGATCTATTTGAAAGAATGAAGAACGGTGAATTCCCCGACGGCTCACATACGCTTCGCGCAAAGATAGATATGGCTTCACCCAATATCAATCTGCGTGACCCCGCTATCTACAGAATAGTTCACGTAAGCCACCACCGTCAGGGCGACAAGTGGTGCATCTATCCCCTTTATGATTACGCGCATCCCATTCAGGACGCACTTGAGGGCATCACCTATTCCCTTTGCTCTCTTGAGTTTGAAAATCACCGTCCCCTTTACGAATGGGTGATCGATAATATCGGCATTGATAATAAGCCCAATCCCAAGCAGAGAGAGTTCGCGCGTCTTAACGTAACACATACAGTAATGAGCAAGAGATACCTTCGCTATCTCGTTGAAAACAATATGGTCGACGGCTGGGACGACCCCCGTCTTCCTACCCTTTGTGCGCTCCGCAGACGCGGCTACACTCCTACGTCCATCTTCAATTTCCTAAGAAGCGCCGGCGTTGCAAAGGCAAACAGCCTCGTAGATATCGAAATGCTTGAGCATTGCATCCGCGAGGAGCTCAATGCTACCGCAAGCAGACGTATCTGCGTCAAGAACCCCATCAAGGTCGTTGTGACGAATTACCCCGAGGATAAGGTCGAATACTTCGACGTTCCCAACAACCCCTCCGCAGAGAACGCAGGCACAAGACCCGTTCCCTTCACTCGCGAGCTTTACATCGACGAAAGCGACTTTGCAGAGGTACCCCCGCCTAAGTTCTTCCGTATGAAGCCAGAAGGTGAGGTCCGCCTTATGGGCGCGTATATCGTTAAGTGCAACGAAATCATCAAAAATGAGGACGGCACAGTTAAGGAGATCCGCTGCACAGCAGACCTCGAAACGAGAAACGGTATGCCCGTCGACGGCAGAAAGATCAAGGGCACGATACACTGGCTCAGCGCAAAATATGCAGAGGAAGCTACCTTGATGCTCTATGACAATCTCTTTACTATCGAAAACACGAACGATATCCCCGAGGATAAGACCTATAACGACTATCTTAATCCCAACTCCCTTGTAAAGGTAGAGCATTGCAAGATCGAGGCTTCCCTTCTTGATGCAAAGGCAGGAGATAAGTTCCAGTTCGTTCGTGACGGCTACTACTGCAAGGACTCCAAATACGAAAACACCTTTAACCGCGTTGTCGGTCTTAAGGACTCATTTCCCAAAAAGTAATAGCAGGAGAAAAATATGCTTGACTTTATAGCAAAGCATCCCATTGAGACTTTCGCGGCGGCATATCTTTTGACGGTCTCTCTCGTTGCGATCATCATTACCGTTTACGATAAAAGGATCGCGGGAAAAGGCAAGCGCAGGATTCCCGAAGCAACGCTTCTGCTGTGGAGCGCCATTGGCGGGTCTGTCGCAATGTATATAACGATGCACACCATCAGACATAAAACGCAACACAAAAAGTTTATGATAGGCATCCCAGTCATTATGGCACTGCAGATCATCTCACTTCTTGTGCTTGCATATTATGGTATCATTTAACAACAATCTCACCGACTCACGATTGCGTGAGTCGGTTTTTCTTTTGCTTTACTTAACATAGTGTTGACAATGTTCCCAATATATGTTAGAATATCAATGATAAAGGTGCCTGAAAGGCGCAGAGTAGGGCATTTTTGCCTTGCTCTGCGCTTTTTTAGAAATTATTTATGATTTTTTAAGCTTTTTTCAGAAAAGCTGAAGAATTTTGTGAAGAAAACAGGTATTATTATATAGAGGGTATCCTCAAATTTGATAAAAAGGAGAAAAATTATGAAAAAGGTATTGAGTTTAATTTTGGTTGTATGTATGGCGTTCTCCTGCCTTGCGCTTTCCGCTTGCGTGTGGGAGGGGATTTGGCAAACGACAACCTCAACTGTGCCTACTGCTTCGACGACCCAGCCCACTACGAAGCCGACGAGCACGACAACTACCACGACTACTAAACCTGCTCCGCCACCCCCAGAACCTGTCGATGATGAGTTAAAATGGAAGGTCATAGACGACTACCTCATTTGGAGTGGCATACTTGATGATAAAAAGCCCGAGGAAATCGATTGTGAGTTCTTTGGAAGATACGGTGACTGCGCAGCGGTATATTTTCATACAGCAGGCTCATACGGAGAGCGCCTCCAAAGATACGATACTGCTGGATATAGATTTATTTATCCCGATTCGCGAGTTATTCGCATTTGGAATGATGGAGACTTCTATACGATAACCGAGGCTTATGAAATGGGCTTTATCGTTGAAGATGACGTTGCTTCTATCAACTATTTATTCCAAGGCTTTGAATTTAAAGATCCGTATTTTATTTACGCGCCAAAGTCTTATAGTCATATTAGCGGTATTTATATTCTTCCAACGTTTGACGAAACGTTTATTAGAGTGTTTTTGGATCCGGGTATTAGCAGAACGGGTAAGGAATTCGATATTCGTTTTTTCAGAGGAGGAGAGTTTGATAGAATTGAATTGGCTGAAGAAAGGGGAACGGGGGACGAATTTATTCAAGTATACGATCTATATTTAACGAATCCGTCTATGGAAAATGCGTGGGCGGCTGTTAAGGAAATGATAAAAATTGATGGGATTTTCCGCGCTATTCTCGGAGACTCGAACGCTTGGGGAAGTGTTTGGGTATCTGCTGGGCAGAGCAATACCGCCTCACAATGTGCATTGGAGCTTGATGAAATATCTGTATTAAGTATCCAAGAGCAACAAGTGTGGGATTTTACTGTGGGAAGCGATGCCGTTATGGCCGGTGTTATAGATACGGGAATAGCTTCTCATGAGGACCTTGATATTGCAGCACCAAATGATAGAAGCGCATGCTATAAGAGTTTCTGAAATCTATGACAAAAACAATTTGCCCGAGATGCAATAAATTACTACTTATCCCCCGCCCTTGGGCGGGGGATTTATTATTTTAAGTACAAAATTGCAAAAACCCCTTGAAATTTTAAATTCTTGTGATATAATTATAATGTTAAAAATAAATAGACCCCTACAAAAACTATGATGGAGTTTGAGTTTATCGGTCGATTTTTGCAGAGAGAGCCGCCTTTTGGCTGTGAGTGGCTCAAAATCGGATAAATTTCGTTTCGCTTCGGAGTTGGTGAGGTGAAAAATTCAAAAAAAGTAGTCGCATCCGTTTGCCTGCGTTAAGGGCGACAAAGTGTTAGCTTTGCTAAAAATACGGGTGGTACCGCGTGCGTTTATACGTCTCGTCCTGTTCTTTGGATGGGGCGATTTTTATTTTTTATAAATTATTTTTCCCGAAAGGATAAACAAAATGAAAGAGACTTTGAAAAGAATCAAAGAAGAAGCTCTTCTCAAGATCGCAGACGATAGCTGCGACCTCGAAGCGCTTCGAATTCAGTACCTCGGAAAAAAAGGTGAGCTCACCGCAGTTCTTCGCGGTATGGGCAAGCTCACTCCCGAGGAGCGCCCCATCATCGGTCAGCTTGCAAACGAGGTCCGCGAGCAGATCGAAGAAGCAATGAAGGCAAAGCAGACAGAGCTTAAGGCTCGTGCACTTGAAAATCAGCTCATCGCTGAAAAGCTCGACGTCACGATGCCTGCAAAAGTGCCCGCAAGAGGACATCTCCACCCCTTAACGAAGATGCAGCGCGAGCTTGAGGACATCTTCATCGGTATGGGCTATTCCATCGCAGAGGGTCCCGAGGTTGAATACGATTACTACAACTTCCAGGCACTCAACATTCCGGAAAATCACCCCGCACGTGATACGCAGGACACCTTCTATATCACGGAAAAGATACTTCTCCGTTCACAGACCTCTCCCGTACAGGCTCGAGTTATGGAACAGCAGAAGCCGCCCATCCGCATAGTTTCTCCCGGCAGAGTATACCGTTCAGACGCTATGGACGCGACCCACTCTCCCCTTTTCCATCAGTTTGAGGGACTTGTAGTCGATAAGGGCATCACTATGGGAAATCTTAAGAGTACGCTTGAGGAATTTGCTAAAAAGACCTTCGGTGAGGAAACGAGAGTTCGTTTCCGTCCCCACCACTTCCCCTTCACAGAGCCTTCTGCTGAGGTCGATGTATCCTGCTTCGCTTGCGGCGGCAAGGGATGCCGTCTTTGCAAGGGCGAGGGTTGGATCGAGATCCTCGGTGCAGGTATGGTACACCCCAACGTGCTTCGTAACTGCGGAATAGACCCCGAAGAATACAGCGGCTTTGCATTCGGTATGGGCGTTGAGAGAATTCTGATGCTCAAGTACCACGTAAACGATATCCGTCTTCTTTACGAGAACGACGTTCGTTTCCTTCATCAGTTCTAAAAGGAGGTACGAAAAATGAATTTATCTATTAAATGGCTTAACGATTTCGTCAATACCGACGGAATTGAGACAAAAGAATATTGCGACAGAATGACCGACACAGGCTCTAAAGTCGAGGGTTATGAAAAGCTCGGTGACGATATTCAAAACGTAATAGTTGCACGCGTTGAAAAGATGGCTCGCCACGAGAACAGCGATCACCTTTGGGTTTGCCAGGTAAATATCGGCACAGAGACAGTGCAGATCGTCACGGGCGCGCAGAACGTTCACGAGGGCGACATCGTTCCCGCGGCTATTCCCGTAGCACACCTTCCCAGTGATATCACTATCAAGGCAGGCAAGCTTCGCGGTGTTGAATCTCACGGTATGCTCTGCTCATACCACGAGCTTGGACTCACCGAGCACGATATGCCCGGTTATGAAAGCGACGGCATCCTCATTCTCGGCGAAGAGTTTGCAGAATACGTGGGCAAGGATATCTGCGACGCACTTCTCCTTCGCGACACGAGCGTTGAATTTGAGATCACGTCCAACAGACCCGATTGCCTCTCTGTAATCGGTCTTGCAAGAGAAACAGCAGTAAGCTTTGACCGTCCCTGGTCGCTCCCCACTCCCACAGTAAAGGGCGCAAACGACGGTGACAGCGTTGAAAATTATATCAAGGTAGCAGTTGAAGACAGCGACCTCTGCGCAAGATACAGCGCAAGAGTAATCAAAAATGTCAAGATCGCACCCTCTCCCCTTTGGATGAGAATGAGATTGCGCGCAAGCGGTGTCCGTCCCATCAATAATATCGTTGATATCACTAACTACGTAATGCTTGAATACGGTCAGCCTATGCACGCGTTCGATTACTCCTGCCTCGGCGGAGCGCAGATCAAGGTGCGCCGCGCAGCTGACGGTGAAAATTTCGTATCCCTTGACTCCAAGGAGCATACACTCGACTCCACAATGCTCGTAATTGCTGATGAAGCAAAGGCAGTTGCGCTTGCAGGCGTAATGGGCGGTGAAAACTCCGAGATCAAGGACACTACCTCAACAGTTGTTTTTGAAAGTGCAAACTTCGACGGTGCATCCGTAAGAGTGACAGGTAAAAAGAACGGTATGAGAACAGAGTCCTCTGCCCGCTTCGAAAAGGGTCTTGACCCCGAAAACACCATTCCCGCACTCCAGAGAGCCTGCGAGCTCGTTGAACTTCTCTGCGCAGGTGAAGTAGTGGACGGCACAATCGACGTTTATCCCGGTAAGCGTGAGCCCGTCACACTTCCCCTTGACCAAAAGGTCATCAATGAATTCCTCGGTGTAGATATTTCCGAAGAGTTTATGATCGATACACTTCGCAAGCTCGAATGTAAAGTTGAAAACGGCGTTATAACCGTTCCTTCCTTCCGCAATGACCTCACTTGTATGAACGATATCGCCGAGGAGATCATCAGAATTTACGGCTATAACGATATCAAGTCATCGAAGATCACAGCAGAAAACACCGCAGGCGGAAGAACTCCCAAGCAGCAGTTCAAGACGGACCTTTCCGACGCGCTTTGCGGAATGGGTCTTGACGAGATCCACACCTTCTCCTTCATCAGCCCCAAATACTACGATAAAATAAGGCTCCCCGAGGACGAAAGCGTAAGACGCTCCATCGTTATCTCCAATCCCCTCGGTGAGGATACGAGCATTATGCGCGTGACAGCGCTTCCCTCTATGATGGAAGCGCTCGCACTTAACAATAATATGGGCAACGAGGACGTTTGCCTCTATGAAATGGGCAATATCTACATCCCAGCAATTGAGGAAGACGACCTTCCCTGTGAAAGCAACGTTCTTACGCTCGGTATGTACGGAAACGTCGATTTCTATACGATGAAGGGCATCATCGAGGGCGCGCTCGCTCTTGGAAGAATCAAGGGTGTTGCATACGAGGCAGTCACCGATAATGCTACCTTCCACCCCGGCAGATGCGCACGTCTTGTGACAGCCGACGGCGAGATGCTCGGTATCTTTGGTCAGCTTCATCCCCTCACGGCACAGAACTATGGCTTCAATGCCCCCGTATATGCCGCAGAGCTTGATTTTGATGCAATTTTTGAGCATTGCGACACAGTTATCGAGTATAAGCCCCTTCCCAAGTTCCCCGCATCCACGCGTGACTTCTCATTCGTTTGCGACGAAGCACTTGAGGTAGGTAAGCTCGCTTCCCTCATCGCACGTGCAGGGGGCAAGCTCGTTGAGGACGTTAAGCTCTTCGACATCTACCGTGGCACACAGCTCGGTGAAGGTAAAAAGTCAGTTTCCTTCCGTGTGACTCTCCGCGCAAGCGACAGAACGCTCACAGTTGAGGAAGCCGATAAGGTAAGCGGAAAGATCCTTTCCTCCCTCGAACATCAGCTCGGCTTGACTTTGAGAAAGTAAATTACAGAATAAAGATATGGGGGCATTTTTGAAAAATTGCCCCCATACCCCTAAAAAACTTTTATGGATTTGTTAATTTGATCCGCGCAAATTGCACCGTTCGGTTGAACGGTGCTTTTACTACTAAAATGAGATTTATCGCGTAGAAGTTACAAAGAGAAGAAGATGTTCTTTTTTGGAAAAAAAGAACCAAAAAACTTTTGTCGCTTGGGTTTGCGCAAATCTCGCGTAAATTTTCGATAATTCACGCGTGAATTATCGGTTTTGAAATCCCATCGGTGTGCTTACGTGCGAGCACGGCACTCACCGCTGTGCTTTCAAAACTACGAAAACCAATCACAAGTGATTGATTTTCTG
>CALGCW010000060.1 GCA_937884385.1 uncultured Clostridia bacterium
GATTGGTTTTCGTAGTTTTGAAGATACAATACTGACCGTTGTGCTTGCACATAAGGGCAGAGTTGGAGCTTCAAAACCGATAAAATGCCCGCATTTTATCGAAAATTTACGCAAAACACATACAAACCCAAGTGATAAAAGCTTTTTGGTTCTTTTTCTCGAAAAAGAACATATTCTTCTCTTTGCAAATTCTCCCCGACAAACTGCAATTTATCAATAAATCATTACTTAAAACTCAAGTGGCACTCGCGTGCCACTTGATGATAAAACTAAAATGCTGAAATTATTCGTCTGCAACGTCTGCATCAATAGCCACTGCTGCTTTTTTCTCCGCCATCTTCGCTCTGACCTCGGGAGTAATGTTCCAAACGAATTTGAACGCCGCCCAAGAACCGAGAATAAATACTGCTGGAATAAGCACGCAAAGTATCTTAAGACCAAAGATCGTGCCTGCGGTCTGCGTTTCAGCAGTTCCCTGGTAGCCTATCCAGCCGAGTCCGTAAAGAGCAAAGCCCTGACCGATCGTCTGACCTATACGGCGTGCAAGGTTAAACGTTCCGTAAATAGATCCTTCCGTCCTCTTGCCGGTAATATATTCGTTATAGTCAATGGCTTCGCCGACAAGACCCCATTGCATCTGAATGGATACCATTGCAAATCCGGAACCGATACCCAAAAGGACACCGTGAACAAGAGGATGTACTTCCATTACGAGGTGCATTCCGAAAAGAGCGGCACAAACGGCACCTCCCAAAAGAAGAGAATAACGAATGAGTTTTTCAAGCCCGAGCTTCTTACAAATGAAAGGAACCGCGATCATGGAGCCGATCATAAAAGGAGAAGAAAGAACAGAGCTTATCGACTGATAAGTAACGTCGTGGTAAACGCCCGAATACATATACAAGCCCAAGGTCTGTGCGGCATACTGCATCGTACAGATGCAGATACCGTGTATGCAAAGAGCTACGAAGGGGCGATTGCTCTTAACAACTGTGACTATATCGGTGAACTTGATATCGTCAGCCTTTGTTTCAGCAACCACCGTACGCTCTTCCGTAAAATAATAGTGTAAGAAGCATACTATAAATCCAATTACTGCACAGATAACGCCGGCAATCGTATAACCGATGGATTCTCTGTCACCAAACATACCGATAATAACGGGACCTGCAAGGCCGGGTATCATATTACCAAACATCGATCCAACTCCGCGAGCAGATGAAAGCGAAGCTCTTTCAGAGTCGTTCTTGGACATTGCCGAAAGCAACGAGCCCATTGGAATATTGAACATCGTGTAAGCGGCTTCATAAAGTATCTTGCAAGAGAAAAGAACTACGATGGTTGCAATACCGTCAAAAAAGGTAGGAACTACCCAAAGCGCGATCGCAGTCACAGCAAGAAGGGGTGTCGCGCGAAGGAGCCAAGGACGGAATTTTCCTCTTCTGTCCTGCTTTCTTGCAAAAGCCCTGTCCATAAGTGCACCCATCATAGGGTCGTTGATAGCGTCCCAGATGGTCCAAATGATAACGAGCGTTCCAAGAAGATTGGTGTCGATACCAAGTGCATTTGTACAGTACATAGTAAACGTACCGCCCATAAGAGCAAAGGTCATACATCCGCCCCAGTCACCAAACATATATCCTATCCAATGCTTTGTGGTTAGACTGCCCGGAATTTTGGTTTTTTTAGCCATAATATGCCTCCAAAGATGATAAATATTAAAAAAGAGCCCCAAAAAAGTAGAGCTTTTTTTCATTCTAACACACCATTGCGGATTTGTCAACATATTATTATCAATATATTAACAAAATGTTAATATATTTAAGAAAAAATATCATCTAATTCTTTATTTTTTATTGAAAAACACAAAGATATGTGGTATACTTATTATGTATAATTATGTACTTGGAGAAAAATATTAATGGATCTTGTATTATTGACGGCATTGGGTGTCGGCGGGGCAACGCTCGTTGGCGCGATACTCGGCTTCGTTTTTAAGAAAATTTCACATAAATTTACGGATATCACACTTGGCTTTGCGGCAGGCGTAATGCTTGCGGCGGCGGTCCTCGGTCTTGTGCTTCCCTCACTTGAATACGGCGGAAGATACGCGATCGTGACGACCGTTGTCGGCATTTTTGTCGGAGCATTTTGCCTTAACCTTGTGGATAAGCTCGTCCCCCACCTTCACAAGCTTGTGGGAGCAGACGTCGAAGACCACAATAACGCAGGGCTTAACAAGGTACTGCTCTTCGTAATGGCGATAGCGATCCATAATCTCCCCGAGGGAATTGCCGCAGGCGTTGGCTTCGGTGCGGATGATACATCACAGGCTCTGCTCATTGCAGGCGGTATCGCCCTTCAGAACATCCCCGAGGGTATGGTCATCATTGCCCCAATGCTTGCAAGCGGCATCAGCCCCAAGCGCACGTTTCTCTGCGCAGCGGCAACGGGTCTTATCGAGGTATTCGGCACAATGATAGGCTATTTCGCGGTTAGTGTTGCACAGGTTATCCTTCCCTTTTCCCTTGCATTTGCAGGCGGAACGATGCTCTACGTAATCAGCGACGAGATGATACCCGAAACTCACGCCCACGGAAACGAAAGAGGCGCGACCTATGCTCTTCTTATAGGCTTTTGTATAATGCTTATTTCAGACTTTTTACTCGGATAATTAAGAATTGAGAGGTGTAAAGATTTGAATAACAAAATAAATCACAATTTTAAGTCAGTTAATCTCAAAACGGTATTCTTTGCCATATTCGGCTCAGCACTTATGGCATTCGGTACACGTATCTTTGCGGGTGCAGAGATCCCCGAGGGCGGTATCGTAGGTCTTTGCCTTATCATTGAGCAGACCACGGGCATCTCCACCGCTATCACCAGCCTTATTATCAACGCGCTTTTCTATCTCCTCTCCTGGAGATTGCTCGGCTCGGGCTTTATCTTTAACGCGGCGGTGGCTACAGTAAGCTTCTCATCCTTCTATGCATTGTTTGACGTTACGGTTCCCGACTTCGAATTCTTCATTCGCTATCCCCTTCTCGGTGCTCTCGTAGGTGCCGTGATAATCGAAACAGGTACGGGTCTCATCCTTCGTTTCGGCGGTGCGCCCAGCGGTGACCACGCGCTCTCGGTCGCTCTTGCAAAGAGAGGAAACCTTGACCTTGGTTGGATGAACTTTATCCGTGACTTCGCAGTAATCATGCTTGCATATACCTATGCAGATCCATATACTATCATCTACTCCATAATCATTATGACACTCACCATCCCGATTATGGACTACATAGCAAAGGATCCAAAGGATATGACCTACAGCATGGCTTCAAAAAAGAAGAACTGGATAGGTATTATCGTGACAGGCTTGATACTTACGCTCATACTCACGGGTGCTACGATCTACGTTCAGAATTATTACCGCGCGGATTCTGTAGCTCTTAAGGAATACGAACACCAAAACGTTGACAAGGTGGCACTTGGAGAAGGAATGACCGCTTACGTTCCAAAGGACGGAGCAGAGGTAGGACTCATCCTCTATCCCGAGGATATGGTCGAGGCAAAGGCTTATGCACCGCTTCTTATCGAGTGTGCCGACAAAGGGATCGCTTGCGTAGTGATCGAGATGCCGTATAAGCATTCTGCTCTTGGCACTAACAAAGCGCTCGACGTGCCCTCCCTTCTTCCCGAAGTCAAGACCTGGTATCTTGCAGGTCACGGAATGGGCGGAAAGGTAGCAGCAGGCTGCCTTGCAGGTAACCCCAACGTATTCGAAGGAATCATCCTCCTTGGTGCATACTCTGCTAACGATATCTCATCCCACGAAGTTCTCTCGGTATACGGTTCTCAGGACAGAATTATGAATATGAGACTCTATATCAACAATAAAGATAATCTCCCTGAAAAGTTTGACGAGCACGTCATACCCGGTGGAAATCACGCATATTTTGGAATATACGGCACACAGAAGGGCGACGGCAAGGCAACTGTTTCCAACAGAGAGCAGATAGAGCTTACCGCGGGCCACATTGCTGAATTTATATTTAAATAAGGTTTTTTATGAAAGTATTGATCATTAACGGAAGTCCCAGAAAAGCCGGAAACACATCCCTTGCCCTTGATCAGATGATAAGTGTATTTGAGGGCTACGGTGTTGAAACGCGATACGTCCAGGTGGGCAATATGAATATACGCGGCTGTCTTGCCTGCGGTGCCTGTCACAGCGGACGAGATAACTGTGTTATCGATGACGTGGTGAATGAGCTCGCGCTCGACCTTGCGGAGTGTGACGGTGTCGTTGTTGCATCTCCTGTGTACTACGCAAGCGCAAATGCGACTCTCATTGCCCTTCTCGATAGGCTTTTCTACAGCTCCAAATGCGATAAAAGAATGAAGGTGGGCGCATCCGTTGCCGTTGCAAGACGCGGCGGTTGCTCTGCGACCTTTGATCAGCTGAATAAATATTTCACCATCAGCGGTATGCCGATCGCATCCAGTCAGTATTGGAACAGCGTACACGGCGGCACACCGGGTGAAGCGGCAGAGGACCTTGAGGGCTTGCAAACGATGAGGACCCTCGCACATAATATGGTATTTCTGATGCGAAGCATCGAGCTTGGCAAAAAGGAATACGGACTCCCCGATAAAGAGCCCCCCGCAAGAACGAATTTTATAAGATAGCTAAAAGCCACGCACTGCGTGGCTTTTTCTTGTTTCTCTACTAAAGCAAAAGAAGTCCCGTCAATCAACGGGACTTCAATATATGGTTAATTAGTTAACCTTTTTCTTCATTGTTGCAGATACCTGCTTGAACGCATCCTCTTCAAAGGGAGTATAGAGACCCGCCTTCTTAAGTGCGTTAAGGAAGCCATCCTCTTCGGTTACGTTCTCAACAAGAGCTCTATAAGCGGTGAATGCAGCCTCTGTATCAGTTTCAGCCAAAGCAAAGATCTCAACTGCCGCAACTGCGGATACTGCGTAGCTGATGTAGTATACGGGATTGCTGATAGCTACCTGTCTCCAGTAATCATAGGGATCGGATATGTTGTTGGACACCCAATCAACGCCGCCGTAAGGCTCGCATACCTCAGTCATAATAGCATCGAAGTCTTCGCTTGTCATAGCTGCGATGGTCTCACTGTCAAGAGCATATACCTTTTGCTCGAACTCGTCAACAACGGTTGCAAGGATCATAACGAATGCAGCGTTTACAAGGTTATAAGCTCTTACGCAGGAGTAGATGTTCTTATTCATCTCATCCTTACAGAAGTTGATGAACAAGAATTCATTACCCTGTGAATGTGTTTCACAAAGGTCGTAGTTGTTAATATCATTATTGGTGACAGCGGCATAGTAGTGTCCGATCTCGTGAACCATAGTATTAGCTGTCTGTCCGTTGCTTCCAAACAAGCAGAAGGGTTTTTCGTCTTCATACATATATGTCTGGAAAGCTGTGGGGTGAGAATTGGAGTTGTTGGAGAATACACAGTTCTTGTTGTCGAAAACGTGGAGCATATTTTCACCCATCGTTCCCTCAAGTGAGTAGAGGTACATAAGAAGATAATTCTTCTTGGATGCATCGAAATCGCCTGTTACGAAATCAAGGAAAGTATTCTGTCTCGTTGTAGAAAGATCTCTCCAAGCCTCAAAATCCTTGTATACGCTTTCAAAGTTAGGAACAACGTATTCAATTATGTACTGACGGAAGGTAGCAAGATCTTCTGCAGTATAATCTCTGCCGTATACGTTAACGGAAGCATAGTCATAATAGTTATCATAGCCGTTAAGCTTAGCAAGCTCGTTGTTTTTGATGACGATCTGCTTGTAGAGTTCAACACTTGCGTCTGCAAAATAAACGTCCTCAGGAAGATTGTCGTACTGAACCTGAAGCTCTTCGATCTCCTTCTTAACTTCCATAATTGTGGGGTCGTATTCAAGAAGCTCGCGGATCTCGTCCTCGGACCAGTCAGCAAAGAGCTCTGCAGAGTGAGGAGATTCAAGATACATAGTTCTGCAAGACTGCATATATTTATCCTGAAGATCGTAGAACATCTCCTGTGTATTAAGGTGACGCTCGGACGAAGCCTCGTCGCTCATATTACAATAGTAAACGATGCTTGCAATAGTCATCTGCTGTGCAATGTGATAGAATGCGGTCTCAAACTGCTCGTAAAGAACGTCGATCTCGTCGACCGTTTCAGCAGTCTTGGATACCTCTACCATAGTATCGAGATTTGCCATAGCTGCATCTACCTCTTCCTGTGTAAGAGTGTAAAGCGCAAGCATCTCTTTTCTTGTCATTGAGTGGTCTTCTCTTTCCCAAGCAGCAATGATATCATTGATCGTGGGCTCAAGAGTTGCTCCGCAGTTATCACATACGAAGTCTTTGTTTTCATCGGGGTGATCCGTGCACTCGGGTTTGGGAACGTCTGCACCGCAAACATCACAAAGCAAGTCGGAATCTGCGTCTACGTGCTCCGTACATTCGGGAGCAGTGGGCGTTGTAGTAGTTGTAGTTGTTGTAGGAATCCATCCCTCGGGAAGGTATCCGATAAGCTGATCCAAAGGAAGTGAGCAGGATGTCAAAAGCATCATCACTACCAGAAGGAGCGCCATAAGTCTGATTTTTAAGTTCATAATTTTTCCTCCTATGTAATACCAAAAAATCAAATAAAAAAAGACTTTTATTAAACTTTTTAATAATTTTAACACTATTAACTTTAAAAATCAAGTCTTTTTGGAAAATTTTATTAATTATTTATTTTTTTGTTCCATTTATACAATATTTATGCTATAATGTTATTATAAATGTACGAAGGGAGAGCATATATGCTTAGGATAGACGTCAAATTGCCTTTGAAATACTGCGAAAATGATATAAAAAATAAAATATGCTCGGTCTTTCCCGTAAGCATCGATGATATTTCAAGCTATGAGATACTCAAGCTCTCGCTTGATCTTACGGATAAAAAAAGCATTTGCTACAAGGCGGCTCTCGGCGTGTGCTTTTCCTCCGAGCTTGAGGAAAAATTCAAATTGAGAAAAAAAGTATGCCGCGAAGTCCCTTCCCTCGATTACGAGATCGGAAATTATAATATAAAAGACCTCTCACCCGTTGTTATCGGTGCAGGTCCCTGCGGTTTGTTTGCCGCACTGACGCTTGCCGAGGCGGGGGCGTGCCCGATCGTGCTTGAAAGGGGCGAGCCCGTTGACGAGCGCGCAAAAAAGGTAGATTCATTTATTAGATTCGGCGCACTTGACCCCGAATCAAACGTTCAGTTTGGTGAGGGCGGTGCGGGAACGTATTCCGACGGAAAGCTGAAGGCAGGGTCTCTTGACAAATATAAATACAAGATACTTAAGGAGTTTATTGATGCAGGCGCCACAGCCGACGTGCTTTATAGCGCTACAGCGCACCTTGGAACAGACAAGCTCCCCTCCATCATAAAAAATATAAGAAATAAGATAATTTCCCTTGGCGGTACGTTCATTTTCGGTGCGAGATTTACAGAATTTCTCTATAGCGGAGAAAAACTCACTGCGGTAAAATATATCAAAAACGGTGAAAGCTGTACGATCCCCTGCACTGACGCCATTCTTGCCATAGGACACAGCGCAAGGGATACTATATCCTCTCTTTATGAAAAGGGATTTTGCATCGTTCCGAAAAGCTTCGGCATCGGAATGAGGATAGAGCACCCGAGAGAGTATATCAACGAATTGGTTTACGGAAAAGGCTATGATAAGAGCCTTGAGACCGCCACCTATCACCTCGTCACACATCTTAAGAACGGACGAAGCGTATACAGCTTTTGTATGTGCCCGGGCGGCACGGTCGTTCCCGCAGCAAGCGAAACGGGCGGCCTAGTCACCAACGGTATGAGCGCGTTTGCGCGCGATGCGGATAATTCAAACTCTGCCCTTCTGGTCTCCGTCACGCCCGAGGACTTCCCCTCGAGCCATCCCCTTGCGGGAATCGAGCTTCAGCGCCTCATTGAGAAAAAGGCATTCGCTCTGACGGGCGGAACGTATGCTTCTCCCACCGTAAAAATGGGCGAATTGCGTGAAAACATCGCACCCACAGGCAATTACGGTTCGGTAAAGCCTTCGTATCCAAGGGGAACCGTTCCCCTCTCCCCTCGTGAGTATATGCCCGACTTCGTCATAAGCTCGCTTGCAGAGTCGTTTGAGGACTTCGATAGCTGGATGGGCGGCTTCTATCTGCCCGATGCAGTGCTCACCGGTCCCGAAACGAGGACCACCTCACCCATACGTATGCTCCGCGACGAGAAAACACGCGAAGCGGTATGTCATAACCACGTTTATCCGTCCGGTGAGGGCGCAGGATACGCGGGAGGAATAGTGACGAGCGCCTATGACGGAATGCTCTCGGCTCTCGCTCTACTGGAACATAATAAATGATAACACATAAAGTGCCGCGATACTCCGCGGCACTTTTTAAACGATCAATTTAAAAAACTATCTTGACTATTTATGTAATTTTTGATAGAATATGTTTGTAAAATGTGGCAGTGTGTGCTCACATACATTTTAATCACAGCTTATTCAAGGAGAAAAACAATGTTTGATATTTTTGACGTCCTTTCCTTGATCGGTGGACTTTGTTTATTTTTATTTGGTATGAACGTTATGGGCGACGGTCTTGAACGTCGCGCAGGAAACAGTTTAAAGTCACTGCTTGCTAAACTCACCAACAGCAGGGTGAAAGGCTTTTTAACGGGCCTGGGTATTACTGCTGTAATACAAAGCTCGTCCGCAACGACGGTTATGGTCGTTGGTTTTGTAAACTCAAAGTTAATGAGCTTAAAGCAGGCCATTGGCGTAATAATGGGTGCTAAGCTCGGCACTACCGTCACAGCGTGGATACTTTCACTCGGCGGAATTGCAAGCGATAATATTTTTCTTAAGCTTTTAAAGCCATCATCCTTCACACCTGTGCTTGCTCTAATAGGCATAGTCCTCACTATGTTCTCGAAATCCTCAAAGAAGAAGGATACCGGAACGATCCTTCTTGGATTTGCAACACTTATGTACGGTATGGAGGCTATGAGCGCCGCAGTAAAGGGGCTTTCAACCATCCCTGAATTTCAAAATCTTTTCCTTGCCTTTTCAAATCCAATTCTCGGCGTTATCGTCGGCGCGATAGTCACCGCAATCATTCAATCAAGCTCCGCATCAGTCGGTATTCTTCAGGCACTTAGCGCCACGGGTGCAGTTTCTTACGCAGCGGCTATCCCGATCATTATGGGGCAAAATATCGGTACGTGCGTTACTGCAATGCTTTCATCCATCGGTACAAGTAAAAATGCCAAAAGAGCATCCTTTATACACCTTTCATCCAGTGTAATAGGCACGGTCATTTGGCTTACCGTATTCAGCATACTATCTGCAATTTTTAAGCCCGCCTTCCTCAATGGAGCAGCTTCACATTTAGGAATTGCAGTTTGCCATTCTATTTTTAATATTCTCTGCGTAGCTATTCTCCTTCCCGCATCATCTTTGCTTGAAAAGTTTGCATATAAGGTCATTCCCGACCTTGAAAGCGACAAGGAAGAAAAGGTTGAGCTTGATGAAAGACTTCTTGCAACTCCTTCCATCGCTCTTGCAAAAAGCGTTGAATTTGCCAACAAAATGGCAACAAGAGCAGTTGAGGGCTTTCGTCTCAGCATAGAATCTTTACACGACTATTCAAATGAAAAGGCGGATAAGATTCGCGAGCTTGAAAAAAAGGTTGACAGATATGAGGATGTGCTTGGAACCTTCCTTGCAAAGCTCAGCCAGCATCAAATGTCTGATGAAGATGGCGCACAGGTCACAATGCTTCTTAAGGCTATAGGAGATTTCGAGCGTATTTCAGACCACTCTGTAAATGTACTTGAGTCTGCCGAAGAGCTTCGAGAGAAGAAGATAGAGCTTTCAGATTCCGCAAAGAAGGAGCTTTTCGTTCTTTGCAATGCAGTTGACGAAATTCTCACTCTTACAAAGGATGCATTTATTAACAATAATCTTGAAACAGCGCACAACGTAGAACCCCTTGAGGAGGTTATCGATGCACTTAAGAGATCTCTTCGTAACAGTCACGTTGTTCGTCTTAAGGGCGGCGAATGTACCGTGGAAGCAGGCTTTATTTGGTCCGATATGCTTACCGACTTTGAACGTGTAGGCGACCATTGTTCAAATATCGCACTTGGTGTTATTGATACGGACAATCACAATATGAATTCCCACGCTGCAATCAAGGTCATTCATCACAACGACCCCAATTTCAAAGAAAAATACTCCGAATATTTTACTAAATATTCAGTTCAATAAATCAAAAAGCGCCGAGTAAAAATCGGTGCTTTTTTGTCTCTTCGGCAACCGTCGACATATACTGACATTGGTGGGCACAGCAAAAATCATCCACCGTTCAGGAGAATATATGAATAGAGATAATCAGTTTTACAGAAATGGAAGATGCAACGGCTGCCGCCGTCCCTGTGATGACGACGACGGGCTTATCATCTGTCCCCAAGGTCCCGAGGGTCCTCAAGGGCCTATAGGTCCGCAAGGTCCTGCGGGAGAGGTGGGCCCGAGAGGTCCGCAAGGAGTACAGGGTATAACGGGTCCGACAGGTCCGCAGGGTCCTATGGGTCCGCAAGGTCCCATTGGTGAGACAGGACCGCAAGGCCCTATGGGTCTTACCGGAGCGCAAGGCATTCAGGGCCCACAAGGTCCAAGAGGTGAGACGGGTCCTGCAGGTCCGCAAGGACCTCAGGGCGACATTGGTCCTCAAGGTCCTCAGGGTCCCATCGGTGCAACGGGCGCGACAGGTGCAACGGGCGCACAGGGACCGCAGGGCGAAATAGGACCCGCAGGTCCGAGAGGACTCCCTGGAGGAGTGCTCTCCTACGCCGATTTTTATGCATTGATGCCGCCCGACAATGCCGCAACGGTTGCAGTTGGAGGCGACGTTGCATTCCCGCGGAACGGAAGCATCGCTAACACCAATATCGGCAGAACAAGCGATACCGCCTTCCTGCTCTCTGCCGTAGGCACTTATCTTATCACCTTCAACGTTCCCGTGACAGAAGCAGGTCAGCTCGTTTTGACCTTGAACGGCGCAGAGCTTCCCTACGCAGTATTCGGCAGAGCCACGGGCACATCCGATATAACAGGAACAGTTATCGTGACTACAACCACCGCCAATAATGTGCTTACCGTGCGCAATTCCACAGCAAATGCCGCCGCCCTGACCGTCACCCCCACGGCAGGCGGAACCCTACCCTCCACAGCACACCTGACAATAGTTCAGCTCGCCTAAAAAAATCCACCCTGAAATATGGGTGGATACATAGTATTAGCGCTTCATATTTTGATTTGTAGGGGAGTTACTTTGCTTGGGAAGTGTTACTTTTTTCGAGAAAAAAGTAACCAAAAAGCTTTAATCAGCTTCGCGGAAAGATTTCGCGCAAATTGTGTTGTGACACGTCACAACACATAACGATTTTCTCACTGTTGGCAGGCAGTTCGAAAATCTGTAATT
>CALGCW010000061.1 GCA_937884385.1 uncultured Clostridia bacterium
GCATTAGTATATCTCATGGAGCGTTACAAAAGCGTTACAAATTCGAGCAAAAAACAAAAAATTTTTAAATTTTTTTCACCTTAAATATTCATCAATATAAATGCCGCACAGATACGCCATAGGCTTACCGCTTTGATATTTTTTATCAAAGATCTTAATTATCCTGCGTGGAACGACCACCTCTCCCCCCTTGTCCTTGACTTTATTCTCACTTGCAAGCTTTTGAATAGCCTCCTCAATAGTCGGCAGGTCGTATTCCTCGGCATTTTGATAATATCTCTCGGTCGCAAGCTTATCGCGGCGGTGCATACTGTTATGTATAACTCGCAAAAGGCACGCGATACCAAAGCTCAAAAGCAGCATAAGAGCCATAACGTAATACCACGGCATCAGCTCCTCAAAGCGATAGTGATCTCGCCAGCCGCCGTTCTCTTCCCCTATGATGATTGCCAGAATGAGATATACGATAGCATAAACCGCAACGGGCAAAACGGCAAGAAATGCGGTTTTGAATCTGACCGTATGATAAACGTTTATAAACAAAAAGGTTATAATAGCGATAATAGGAACTATCGTATGCAAAAACAGATTTTTTCCTTCTATCATTATCGTCACAAAGCCCGCCCCCGACGAGAGAATGGTAAGCGCCACAAGAAAGGTAAGCGAGATGCAGTTAACGCTTACATACGTCAGAGTTACTATCCATCTCGGCAGATGGTAGTTTTTTTGACGAATGCCGTCAACCGCAAACGGAATAGTCATTGCCGCCGCTACTCCAACGAAAATATTCGACAGCACCGTAAACATACGAAAGGTTTTTACTCCTACCTCCTCCACGATCTCGGTAGGGCTCGCCAACAAATTGATAACGACGGAGACAAAAACCAGCGCCACTATAACAACAGAAAATATTAAATTAAGCCAAGAATTCAGAGAATGAGTTTTCTTAAAGTAGAGATGACCAGATGACATAATACACTGTTTCCCTTTCAAAAAAGATATTATAAACTAATTATACATCAAGCAGCGTTACAAATGTGTTACAAAAAAAGAGAACGGCAAAAATCTTTCAAGAATTTTTTGCCGTTCTTTGAAAATTAGTTAAACATAAGCATCGCGCAGGTTTCCTCCGCCCAGCTGTACTGTGTCATATATTCGCCGTGAAATTCGGGCTTGCCGGTTTCAAGATAGCTGATATAATCGCACTTGATAAGACTTGTATCAACACGGTAACACGGAGTCTCGTGGCATAAAACCGCCTCCGCTCCCACCGATTTCAGCGTGTTTTTCAAATCCATAAATAGCTGGCGCAGATACGCTGAGTTTTTGGTATCGTCTGTATCGTCGGGAAAAAGAGCGACACAGATCTGCTTTATCGTCATTCCTGCTCCCTTTCGGTCTACAAGAAAGGCAAACAGCTCTTTCGTTTTCAGACGCTTGAACATCAGCTTCTCATCCTTTACGTACACCTCGAAATTCCCGAAGCAGCTTACCGTAAGTAGCTTTTCCCTTTTTCTAACACCCTTAATGTTGTCAATTTCGGCTTGCACGTCCTCAGCCGCAATAGGCTTCATCAAATATCCCGATGCATGAAGCTTGAACGCCGGAATCGCGTATTCTTCATATCCTGTGCAGAATACGATCTTACAATTCGGACGAGCAGCTATGATCTTTTCAGCAAGAGCAAGCCCTCCCATACCGCGCATATTGATATCCAAAAAAGCAATATCTGCGGGATTGTTTTTCGCAAATTCAAGTGCTTCTTCACAGTCGGAAAACTTTGCGACCTCTGTAATATCGGGTGAAACCTCGATCGCTGCCACCAATGCGCCAAGCATCAACGCTTCATCATCAACCGCTATTGCAATCATTTTCTCTCCTCCTTTGGAATTATTACCAGCACCTTGGTGCCGACGCCTACAGTGCTTTCAATCTCCAGCTTACCGTTTACCATTACCTTAAGGCGTTCGCGAATGTTGCGAAGGCCCAGATGCTTTCTCTCGTCGATCAGCACGCTTGTATCAAAACCTACTCCATCATCCACCACCGAAACGCAATAATCCGTGTCAGTCTCATAGGAAACAACATGAACCGTTCCTCCCTTGGATAGCTTCATAAGTCCGTGCTTGATCGCATTTTCAACGATCGGCTGAACAGTCAGTGCGGGGATATAGAAATCTTCAGAGTTCATTTCAAATGTGAACGTCATATCCGGGAATCGCACATTTTCAATACTGACATAGTAGTGCACGTGCTCCATTTCCTGTGACATAAGTATCGGCTTGGGGTTGTCAAGCTCTCCGAAATTACCGCGGAGATACTTTGCAAAATTGTGTGCTAAGTCGCTTGCCTTGGGAGGATCCATCTTACAAAGCTGCTCGATACTGCCAAGCGTATTGTAAATGAAATGAGGACGGATCTGACTCATCATCGTGGAGATCCTGCTTTCGGCAAGCTTTGCGTTCAGAACGATTTTCTCCATCTCAAGTTCCTTTGCCTTAGCTGCCGCATTGATGTTACTCGGTATGAACTTGAGAACCATAATTGCCGCAACGGCAACCAACGCAAGGAAAACGTATTGAGAAACTACGCCGCCCTTCCAAATGGCAAGCTTTGTTCCTGTAACGTCAATGACAAATGCGGTCAAGGGGAGAAATGCTCCGATATACAACCACCTTTTCTTTGTTTTAACGAGAAAGAATTCTCTTACAAGGCAAACAGCAATTACAGCATTCGCAATAAGCTGTACAACCGCCCACCAAGCCCAAGTATCATAAAAGGACACCTCGGTTATCAACGGCAGAACGAAGAATACCGCATTGGCAACTCCCAAAAGAACAACAGCAATATTACTTGCTTTTTGCATTGTTTTAAGTAAACACGTAATCAGTATGCAAAGGAACAGCATATAGAACATCATCGAAGCACCGAGGATCGTTGTGTTCGAAACCGTCGACTCACTATAAAAATAAACGCCCTCTGCGTGATAAGAGAAGTAAAGTCCAGCAAACAAAATCGCAAGCCCGGTAAACCAAATAAATTTGCTGTTTTTAATATGAATCAAAGTTGAAAACAATGCAATACCAAGGAACACGATAGAGATAAGCATCATTATCATACCAACGGTTCTCTGTGTATCCCCTTTTTCCGAGGCACTGTTTTCAAAATCGATTCCCGTCCACAAAGCCGTTTTAGACAGCATTTCGTCGATCGCGGTTTCGTTTCCGAAGCTGTGAGGATTATGAACCAAAATTTCAATCATGTCCTCACTTGCGCTTGTCAAGGTATATGCCTCCCACCGAACTCCGCAAAGCGAATCTCCGTAGAGGGGATTTTCGGTGTCCATTACGTATGGCTCGCTTCCAACCTCGTAAAAGGTTAAATTGATGTGGTCCAAAAAGAAAGCAATCGGTATTTCATATCTGTAAACACCTTCATATCCCCCCTCGGGATCCAGCATATGAAAATTACCTCGTAAGGTGACATCGCCTTCTGTAGACGGAATGTGTTCACCCTCTACGATCTGTTGCCATTCACCGTCGCCAATCCGATATTCACCGTCAAAATACACGCTTCCAATCA
>CALGCW010000062.1 GCA_937884385.1 uncultured Clostridia bacterium
CTGAAACGGCAGTAATAACATACGTTGGTGAAAGCGTAGAGGGTGACAAGGCACTACTGTGGTTTGTGTCAGGCAACGAAAACCAAGGTCACACTTATCTTCCAATGAGCTGTTCTATAACAGAAGATGGTGGGCGTGTTTTTGAACACGCTTACAATCCGCTAAAACGTGGAACCGATATTTACGTGCTGCCCGAATGGTGTGGCGGATATGGCTTCTGCGTTAATAATCCTAAATGTAAAACTATAAAAATCGACGATTACTCGGGTGTAAAGGAAATTGAGGTAACTGAATATCCGTTTATTTACTATAATGACTTGCTTCCGAGTGAATATTTCTTCCTTGATGAGAATGGAAAGGAAGTTAATTAACACAATTTTCTGCAAAGCGAGGTGATCCCGTGAAAATAACAAGATTTTATAACCCCGAAATACCGTACAGCCTTCACGATATGAACGTGATCGAATTTGAGATAAACGGCGACAATCTTATAATGAGAACTCAATCGGGTATGGTGAGAACTGCGCCGAATTGGGATCAAGTTGACGGATACCTCGAATTTCTCGATGTGAATTGGGATTATTGCTATGCTACCGTGTGTGAAGGATACTACGGCAATCTCGGCACTTACGAGGGCAAGACCTTCAAGAAAATGTATCTCAAAGATTTTATTGCCGAGTTTCAGAACGCAGGCTTCTCCATCACGGACGAATACTACGGTCAAGATCGTGCGCTCTATACGGGATATTTCCACAAGGGCGGTACTATGGGTGAGTGTACCATTGAGATATACCATAACAACATTATGTTCTACGAGCAGACCGATGACACCCGTGAAATGAAAGAGGTCGTATTGAGTGCTGACGGAGATCTGTCGCTCTATTTAGTGCCTGCCGACGTTGCGGATAATCTCGCTACGGTTGCCAATGAATTTGCGTTTAACTACGTATGGCACGGTGAGAAAAGCGGTAAGTTCTTGCAGCTCTGCGGAGAACAGTACGGCGCGGTGTTTGATGAAACGGATTTTATCGAATATCTGAACACGGTACTGTATCCCGATAAGCCGTCGAAAAAGCTCAAAACCTTTAAGGCAGCCGATGACGAGGACGTGCCGGAGGAATATCGGAAATATCCGTACTATAACTTTTAAGGAGGTGCGATAGATGAAGGAACGAAGAAAAATAACATTTGTAGAGCTGTTGGTAAGTTGGTTCTGCATCGCATTGCTGTTAACCGTAATCAACGGAGCGTTTATTAAAATCCCAATTCTGCATAATATCATTATGTCCACATTGGGTATTATTCTGCTTATCTATCCGGTTTATCCTATGGGGTTGACAGCGAAATTTTCAGAGAAAAAATGCAGGTTATTTATACGCATTCTTGCCGTGATTGAGATTGTTTTATCATTCACTACGGCGATTGTGTTGTAACTGAGAGGAATAACGTTATGGAAAAAAGCACAACCGGAACAGTTATATCCGTAAAAAAACAATGGTGGCTGAAGGTCAATACAAAGCCTGTGAGAATGCACGCTCTGGACGGTGCAACCTTTCCCCATATCATTACCGTAAAATATTCCGTGAACGGTCAGGAATATTCAAAGAGAAAGTGGATCAAAGCCTGTGATACGCCTCCGACTTTGAATTCAGAAGTGACCGTGATTTACGATGAAAATAAACCGAGCAAAAGCAAAGTACTTGGATAGCTACGAGAGGATGGTGTAGCAGTATGAAAACAAAAT
>CALGCW010000063.1 GCA_937884385.1 uncultured Clostridia bacterium
CGGGGTTCTTTTTTACAAACTTCACGATATTCTGCACGTGGCGGTAATACCATCCCTCGCCCTTGGCGTTCACAAGCTCGGGAAAGTCCGAGAATAGCGCGTCGAAATTGGTAAACGGCTCGCCCTCGTTTTTATCGGGAATACTGCACCAAGCGCAAAGAGCGTTCCGCGCATATTCCACGCGCTCGTAGGGATTTTCCGCGCATAAGCTGCCGTCTTGATTGTGGAACAAATATCCTCGCGCGATCACCGTCAGTATTCTGCCAAAGCCCTCAAAGTCGGTGATGGTCTTGAACGTGAACCTGCCAAGATAGGAAAGGTCGTGCTTGCTTTCGGAAGAATAGATTGGCTTCTTGATATATGCTTGAAATTCTGACCACTCGTTCGTCATTTCCAAAACCTCCATTTCTTCTTTTTCGGGTCTTCCACCTTAAAGACGTGACTACGGTCAAGCGTTAGCCTAAGAACGGTAGATGGCAATATCTCCAACGCGAACTGTCGCTTACCAAGAGCAACCGCGCATTTTACGACCTCATCAAAATCAAGCGAGCCACGCCTACTCGGTGGACATATAACATTTATGCAGTTGCGAACGATATGTGCTTTATAATCGTCGGCGTGTTCAATGCCCATAAGCATTCTTTGCAAATCTTCGCTATCTCCCTTTTGCTTGCTTATATGCGACTTTATACCTTTGTTACGGTACATATCGTCAAGGTCGCAAATAATATCGCCTACGATGCGATAACCTCCGTGGCTGAAATCACAGAGAACGTCCAAATAGTCGGATAATCCCATCACATCCATAAGTCCGTAAAGCAAATGTTGCCGTTCCTCCGGCGGCACAAGATGCCACTTATATTCCCCCAACTTGTGCCTTGCTCTACGGATAGCTTGGGGCGACATATCTTCAAACACAGAGTAAAGCTCATCAACCGTATAATCGTTTTCCTGCCCACGAGCGTAGAGAATGCGGTAAATATCGCCCTTGCGCTTCATTTCAGAGGGGATATGATTAACGTAACGAATACGCTGTAAGGCGGTTTCGTAATCACGGATAATAGAAGTCACACGGTCGAGCGTTCTTTTATCGAGCAGTTCCTTCCAATCGGGCTGTTGAGCGAATACGAACAGGCTTTCATCACTTACGGGAGAGGTTTTAACCTTTTCGGTCTTGTGCTCCAACATATATGCAAAATACGGGAGCTTTTCAAGATTAGAGCTGACTGAGTTCCAATCCACGCCATCAAAATACTTTTTGAGTCGCGCGTTCTTGGTCGGCTCGTACCACTTGTGCGCTTCTTCACTATCCGCAATGGTCTTATAGCGCAAGAAGATACTTCGACGCGCTCGTTTGTTTTCGATATACTCGGAAAGATCGGGCTTGATGCCGCTTTTTGCGGAGTCGATTTCAAGTCCCGTCAGTATTGCCAGCGTTTCCACATCTTGATTATAATGCACCTTATCCTCGCTCGTTGTATTTTCATCGTAGGCGAGAACACCGCGATTGAGCGCGGCGTTACTGATCTGACCGACGCGGGAGGAAAAGGTATTCCTTACGGTGACAAAGCGCGCGTGCCAATCGTTTGCATCAGAGATCAGCGGCTCTGCGGTAGGTATTTTCAAAAGCGGCAACTCGGTACTGCTGCGGATGACGCATTGGTTGATCAGCGGATCGGCAATGGTTTTGACCATATCACCGTCGAAATCCGCACCTCCAAGCCGTTCGGGAATGAGCGAACGAGAGTCCACCATTATCACGTAACCGAGGTGCGAAAAGTATTTCTTGCGCAACGCGCCCGGTTTCATCGGCTTCACAAGGGCTTCTTCGTTTCTTGCAATATGAGGACTTCGGAGTA
>CALGCW010000064.1 GCA_937884385.1 uncultured Clostridia bacterium
ATGGGAGGAGAAAAGGAGTATCGGGAGCGCGCCACGCGTACGCGACCGAGACGACTATTTCGACGAGTGGGCAGCATAGCTGCTTCAAATCTCTCCTTCTCCGCCAAAAAAAGAGACAGACCGAAATGGTCTGTCTCTTTTTTTCTCGGGGAGAGATTTGAACCTTGCCGGTTATCCGGCAAGGGCGAGCGAGCAAAAAACGATTGAGTATCGTTTTTGCGAAGCGAAGGAGCCAAAGCGCGAGTGAGCAGAGCCGAGCAGGCGCAGGCGATAGCTCACGACACGCGACGCGAGTGGTCGGCGAAGCCGATTCAAATCTCTCCTTCTCCGCCAAATAAGAACCATAATTTTGATACAATCGTATCGGGTTATGTTTCTTGTTTTTTATCATAAGAGAGCAAAAGAGGTGCATCCGCTGCACCCCTTTTTTGCTTATTCAATGTCGAGGCTCATAACCTCTATAGCAATCCTCGCTCCGAGCCGAAACGCATACACAAATATCTCTCGCTCATTGATATCCGTCAGCTCGGCGTAGCAATCATCGAACTTTTCAAGTATCTCCTTTTGCTTGTCCGTGAGTGTTGTCCTCAGACTGTCGTGATGATCGGCAATATACCCCATCAGTTCCTTGGTTTCTTTCTTTTCCTCTCGATACTCGGTGCATGGAGAAACATTTCCATACCACAGATCCTCGATTATACTTTTCATTTTAGTCCTCCTAATGTTTTAGCATTGTTTAGCTTTGGCGAAAATAATTATATCACATTTTGAGATAAAAGTCAATATCTCAATTCGAGATGTGGTATTATTTTTATAAAGGTCAGGAGGATGAAATTATGCGTATCAGAGATTTAAGAGAAGATAGTAATTTAACACAGTCAGATGTTGCGAAATATCTGCATATAAAGCAAAACACCTACTCACAGTATGAAAACGAACAACGGCAGTTGCCATTATCCTGCCTTATTGCGTTAGCCAAGTTTTATAAAACGTCAACCGATTACATTTTGGGATTAACAGATAAAAGAAATCCGTATTCTTAACGTCAAATTTCTTGGTACGGGATTTAAATGCGCTCCCCACCAATTTTGTATTATTAAATTTGGCTCGGACAGTCGGGGACGACCAATGGTCGCCCCTACAGGTTTGTGCGAGATTTAATATTTTGATTGTAGGGGAGCATTCTATATGCTCCCGAAGAGAAAAGGGCGGATATGGAATCCGCCCCTACGGGTTTGATTGATATTACAATTTTGTCGGTAGGGGTCGGCGCCTTCGACGACCCTAATATTGTAGGGGACGACGTCCTCGGCGTCCCGTTTATAAAA
>CALGCW010000065.1 GCA_937884385.1 uncultured Clostridia bacterium
TTAAAAATATCCTTGAGCGGACCGAGAGATATACAAAGAATTTTAAAAATATTGCAAGATTTGATGAAGCGTAAAAGACTTGGAGGAAAAACCACATTTGATTACGATACTTATTTAAGTAATCAATTTCAGAATCAATATTCAGAATATTTTTTGAGTTCTTTAAAAGACCAACTATCTTTTTACTATACAGAAGAGGATTATAAATATTTTACTAGATTTTTTGATTTCTTTGAGGATTCTCAATTTACATTTGAAGAATACCAAGTTGCATATGAAAAATATATTGACTATATACTTGATACAGCAAAAGATATTCCACATTTTGTGGAAGATCCAAAAGAATTTTTGCAAATGTTGTACGACAGTAATGTTATAACAGCAATTGAAACAATAGGAACAAGAAAGTATTTTCATTTCTCATACAGAGAAAAAAGTGCAACTAATATATGTCCAGAAGTTCCTTACGAAAAGGGTGTAGAATACAGGTTTCATTATGGGTTATATAAAAAGGCAAATTTTGGACGATATTAAATTTATCTATGGGAGGTCACTATGACCAACTTTGATTTCCTAAAAGCCACCCCCGATTTTGACGCGTTTGCGGACGTGGCGATATCGGCGGAGAAAATATTACATATCGACGTGGATTCCTGCGTGCTGAACTGCCGCAGGGCGATGGAGTTTGCGGTCAAGTGGATGTATTCGGTTGACCGTGATCTCGTCATGCCCTATCAGGACAACCTCGTTAGCCTTATGAATGATGAGAAGTTCCGCGATATTATCGGAAACGATATCTGGCGCCGTATGGAATTCATCCGCAAGCTTGGCAACAATGCGGCTCACGGCGGCAAAAAGGTAACCAAGGAACAGGCAGAGCTATGCCTTGAAAACCTCTTTGTCTTCCTTGACTGTGTGGCGTATTTCTACGCGCCCGAATACACCGAGCAGCAGTTTGACAAATCCTTGCTTGAACTCACCGTAGACGAGGCTCTTTCCTTCGTCCCCGAAAACGAGATTGATATTGCCAAGTTGATCGAGGAAAACAAGGCGCTCAAGGACGAGCTGACCGCTCACCGTGCCGAGCAACAGCAGACCTACGTTCCCAAGCCCCTTGATCTCTCCGAGTACAAAACGAGAAAGATCTATATCGACTTTATGCTACAGGATGCCGGCTGGGTGGAGGGCAAGGATTGGCTGAACGAGGTCGAGCTTTACGGTATGCCCAACAAGAGCGAGGTAGGTTATGCCGACTACGTTCTCTTTGGCGATGACGGCAAGCCTCTTGCAGTGCTTGAAGCCAAGCGCACCTGCGTGGACGTTGCCAAGGGCAGACAGCAGGCAAAGCTCTATGCCGACCTTTTGGAGCAGAAATACGGTCGCAGACCGATTATCTTCCTTTCCAACGGTTTTGACACGCGCATCTGGAACGATAAATATTATCCCGAGAGAAAAGTGGCATCGGTTTACTCCAAACGCGACCTTGAAAAGCTTTTCAATCTGCATACAATGCGTACAAGCCTCAAAAACGTAATGGTGGACAAGGCTATTGCCGGACGTTACTATCAAGAGGGAGCAATAAAGGCCGTATGCGAAGCATTTGACAAAAAGAATCGCCGCAAGGCTCTTCTCGTTATGGCAACGGGATCGGGCAAGACGAGAACCGTCATTGCTCTTTGCAAGGTGCTACTTGATCACGGTTGGGTGAAGAATATTCTGTTCCTTGCTGACCGCAATTCGCTCGTTACACAGGCAAAGCGTGCCTTTGTGAATATGCTTCCCGACCTCTCGGTAACCAATCTCTGCGAGGACAAAGAAAACTTTGATTCTCGTTGTGTATTCTCGACCTATCAGACGATGATGAACTGTATTGATACCGTCAAAGACGAGAACGAGAAGAAGCTCTTTACCGTTGGACATTTTGACCTAGTCATCGTAGACGAGGCGCACCGCTCTATTTATAATAAGTACAAAGATATTTTCAATTATTTCGACGCTCCCTTGGTTGGTCTTACCGCGACGCCAAAGGACGAGATTGACAAGAACACCTATGAGATTTTCGAGCTTGAAAACGGTGTTCCAACCTACGGTTACGAGCTTGGACAAGCAGTTACCGATGGATTTCTTATTGATTTTATGTCTGTCGAGAGCAAGCTGAAATTCATCGAGCAAGGTATTGTATACGATGATCTTTCCGAAGAAGACAGACAAGCATATGAGGATACCTTTGAGGACGAAAACGGCGACCTCCCCGAAAGCATAGCTTCTTCTGCCATCAACGAGTGGGTATTCAACGAGGATACCATTCGTCAGGTGCTCCATATCTTGATGCAAGACGGTCTTCGCATTGACTACGGCGAAAAGCTCGGAAAGACAATCATCTTTGCTAAGAACCACGAGCATGCTGAAAAGATTCACGAGATATTCGGCAAAGAATATCCCAATCTGCCCGGATACACCAAGGTCATTGACAACTATATGACCTATGCGCAGAGTGCGATCGATGAGTTTTCCGATCCCAAGAAGTTGCCGCAGATCGCAATCTCCGTCGATATGCTCGACACAGGTATTGATGTGCCCGAGGTGCTGAACCTCGTGTTCTTCAAGAAGGTGATGAGTAAGGCAAAGTTCTGGCAGATGATAGGTCGTGGTACTCGTCGTTGCGACGGACTTATGGATGGCAAGGATAAGGACAAGTTCTATATCTTCGATTTCTGCGGAAACTTTGAGTTCTTCCGTATGAACAACG
>CALGCW010000066.1 GCA_937884385.1 uncultured Clostridia bacterium
TCACCGCAAGCCGTGTGGTCGCCCTCGGAGCAGTGCTTGCACCGCCCTGTGCAGGCGTAGGTCACGACAAATTCGATTTTGTTTAAGTTTTTGAGATATTGGTTCATATTTTCTTTGTGTAAGCGGCAATCGCATCAGCTGCAAACTCGGCAGTTCCTTCGCCGTGCTTATCGATGTTCTTCTTGAATCGCTCGTCACAGGCGTACATCTTGCCAAGACCTGCAAGAATTTCGTCCGTGCAGGTGTAGTAGTTGGTAGTGATATAAGTCTGAAGCTTTGCAACAATCGTCTGCGCCTCGGCAGAATCAGCACTCTCGCCACTATCCTTACATGCGGCAAACTCGGCAAAAATCGCCATCAAACCATCGTTTGCCTCAATCCACCTCTCTTTTGTGTAGTTCTTTGTTTTCTGCTCGTGCTCTTTATAAGCTGCGGTGTTACCGTAGCGTTCGCGAGCTTCAGTTGTGTAATTTTTCATTTGTGAACCTCACAAATTTTTGCAAGTATTTCTTCGTCTGCCGGGCAGAAGTCGTAGTTTGGAATTTCACTCGGCGTGATCCATTGTATATCATTGTGTTCAAGTTTCTGCGGTTCGCCCTCAGCAATATTTGCGTTGAACAGCGTTAGATGCACCGTCAAATCGGGATACTCGTGCACTACATCTATGAACACGTCACCAACAGAAAGAAGAACATTCAATTCTTCCCTGCACTCTCTGATAAGTGCCTGTTCTTTTGTTTCGCCTGACTCAACTTTGCCACCAACAAACTCCCAAAGGAGTCCTCGCGCTTTGTGTGCAGGGCGTTGGCAGATCATGAATCTATCATTTTTCCAAATAAGGGCAGCTACTACTTCTATCATATTAAACATCGATTCCAATTACATATATCGGCACCTGAATTGCACTACGTATGTATGGGAGATATCTAACAACTTTTTCAAAGGTCAATGAACCATCCCATTTTAGGCCATATTTACTTTTAAGTTCTTTTTGAAACGCAGCTGTTGTAGTTATGTAGACTCCGAAATCAATTGTGTCAAAGTTAGAAAATGATGCTACCTGAAATTTTAATAGATCTATTCCTATAAAAGAAGAATGCCCGAATTGAACCTCAACTCCAATACGATCCTTCAAAAAATCGAATTTCGCATATGCATCATCTTCCTTGTCAAAAACAGGAGGTTGAGTTTCCCAACCACGCTTCTCAAACTCTGAATTTAAGATTTTGTTAAATTCCGGGCGTGATAACACTGACAAATTTTTTGTTGCAGAATAGATAATATCCTCAAGTTCATTTTTTACTTGAATTTTTCCATTGAATACTTGCTCCGCAAAGCGATATGAATACTTTTTTAACCTTATACTCATTTTGTTTTCTCCTTGTAATACAATGTGTCTTCATCATTCATCACTAACTTTTTTCAAACGGAATTTATATTCTTTACGAAGCAAACCATCTTCGCCTTTATCATCTACGTACTCGTAATCAACAAGCTCAAAAACGCCTTGATAAATATACTTATCTGAGGAGAACTTTACAAGCAAATCAATCTTCTTGTTGTCGCGTTTGGCATTTAGAATTGCTGCATTTCCTCTTGTCATAGATTGATCGCCGGACTTCCCCTCGCCTGAATAAATATAATCACCATCTGTCGTCCATCTATCGTGATAAACAAATGCGTCCTTTTTCTTTTCGATAACAGAAATCAAAACAACGCTTGAAGCAGTAGGATTGATTCCTCTACCGAACCCTGAAATTTGTATTCCAAAGATTTTCTCAACTTCTTGATATGTTAAAGTTGGCTTGGTTTTCAGATATTCAGAATGATAATCCTCTCCAAATCCAGGTATTGGTCTAGGGGGTGGTTTTGGTGGATCTACAGGTTTATTAATATATTCCACAATTTCTTGTTGAACGTCAACGTCTACTGCCTTAATTATTCCGTTTTTAATAACAGTTTTCAGCTCGAGACGCTTAGTTTCACCGCAATCAAACATGATCGTGATAAATTGCCCGTCAAAAGCAGTAATCACACCTTCGCCCAAACTTTTAACATTAAAAACTTTGCTTATATGCAATACTCGTATCCCAGTCAATTCCATGTGTTCACCTCTATTGCAAAATCTATATTTCTTCTATCCCAATTTCCTTCAAATAGTTGTAGGTCTGATTATAAAAGTCTTTTTTTCTCGTAACATCCTCATCGCACCCGTTAGGAATAAATATCGCCATTCCCTGACGAGCTCTCGTAAGCAACACGCGATATGCGTTCTTTAGATACAATTTACGCTCTTCAGAATTAACAGAATTCCAACGATTGCCAACAAAATTGTTGTATGTCCATTCACCGTTACAAAAACGATAATCAGCATCCCACGCAACAACAGAATAGTCGATCTCTAAGCCCTGAATATCAAATTCAGAAACAACATCTTCAAGCGCATAGCTCGATCTAACGTCGTCTTTTCCGTTCAAGAACCAATTTTCAACCGATATTTCGTTTTTAACAAAGATACCTTCCGGCTTTAATCTCAATGCACCGCTACTTGCAAGAAGTCCATATCTTGTAGTGCCAGGACTATTCTCGCGCACCCATGCCTTCGCTTTATCCAAGTCACGTGTGAGTACGATCGGATACTTATCGCTTATAAGAGTTAAAAGATGTTTTGCTTGTTCAGTATCAGCATCTAAAACGGCTTTCACAAATGCCGCCAAATGAGGAGTACGGAAGGAACGAACAGATGTCGCCAAGTGCAATGATTTACGTTCATAAACATTCAACCCATCAAGCATTTCATTCCAATCTTTTCCACGACGATATTCATCATCATTTAGTTCAGGCGTAATATATACATCCCAATGAGGAAATGCTCTGCGCAAAGAGTTAAACCATTCGGGAAGTCCGGCTTCTCCTGTATTGATCTCCTGTCCGCCGCCAACCAAACAAATGACAACGCCCCAGTCCTTCTGTCTATCCATAGTACTAATTAAAAACTCAGGCTCGCTGTATGGAAAATCCGGTACGCCTTTCTTTGTTGCCATAAATCTTTCGATCATGCTGTGAGTCCAAGCTCTTTGTGCTTCATCGAAAATGGCAACTCGTTCTGGCGGAATATCATCGTTGCCAACAAAAGAATCACGATACTTATGAATGATCTGAATAAATGCAGAGGTCTCGCGCAAAGCTGCCGTTTTCGCAATTCGCTCACCACGCTGCTTTGCCTGTTCTACCTTATCTCTCGCAAGAGCTTCTTGTAAAACCGCAACAAGCGGAAAGTTGCCCGAGAGAAATACAGCATGCTCGCCTTTTTGAGCGTTGGAACGTTGAATTGCAATATTCAAACCAACAAGTGTTTTACCTGCGCCAGGAACACCTGTTACAAAGCAAATCGCCTTTCTCTTATGCTCCTTGCTATATTCAATAATTTCATTGATTGCTTCTGTCGTAACGGTAAGGTTTTCTGCACCTGCATCACTTCTTGTAATTTCCGAAACATTATGTCCACGATACATAACCTGAGCCGCTTCAACAATCGTAGGTGTAGGCAAATACTCTGAATTCTCCCACGAAACATAGTCAAACGGAGCCTCGCTATATCTTTCAACAACACTATTGATTGCTGATGCTATATTAGTTGAATTACAACGCAACGGTTCAACAATTCTCTTTTTATCGTTGATTACAAGAGGATAATTAGCCGCCCTTGTAGATACCATAATAGGCACAAGGAGCTTGTCATGGCTCTGCTTTTGGAAGTTACGTAAATCCAACGCATAGTCATAGACCTGCTCGTATGTAGACGATCTATATTCATCATCTCCGCATTTAAATTCTATAACGAAAATAATGTTTTTGTGAAGTACTACTACATCTACACGTTTGGCCATACGAGGGATTGTGTACTCAAAAATAATGCGCCCTTCTGTATAATCACGTAATTGATCTTTGAGAATTGCTATTTCCTGTTCCCACGTGTTGCTCTGTTGGATAGTAGTTTCTGCTGATATATCATTCGAATGAATAGTACCAAATATCTCGCTATTAGGTTTGCGCAGAAATTCCTCAATAGTCGAGGAATAATACGCACGCAAATTATGTGTTGAATGTATCATAAATCCCCCCAGCAATAGCCCTTATTTAATTTCCTGTTCAAGGTCGTCAAATAAGTCACTATCAAAAAAAGTTCTGATACTAATATCCAAGCCGTCGCAAATTTTCTTCAACGAACAAACGCCGGGATTTTTGCTCTTTTCATTCAAAATGCTATATATAGTTGACGGAGAAACACCTGAAATATTTGCGAGGTTATTTATAGCTATCCCACGCTCGTTACACAGTTCAACAATTCTCTTTTCTACAGCTTCTTTGATTAACATAAACACACGCTCCTTCTGCGATATATCGTCAATTATATATTACCAAATTCTGCGATATATCGTGTGCGACATATCGCAAACTTCGCATTCATCGCCATCATTTCGACAATTTTTTGCATAAAGAAAAAGCAAGTGTTTCTACACCTGCTTTGAGAGCTTTTTCTTTGCTTACTGCGTATCAAATTTTGAGTGCTGATTTTTATTTTCAAGGGGCCTTGCATACCGCTATTACGGATGCGGTATATTGCGTTAGCTCGTCGTGTCCGACCGACGAGTAGCAAACAAACTGCGAAAAGGGCTTGACAAAGCCCTTCACAAGAGTTAAAATGCAACAACCCGAAAAAAGAAAAAGCCCCCGAACCTCACGGTTCGGGGATGTAAGTTCCGTTCACGTCATTTAAA
>CALGCW010000067.1 GCA_937884385.1 uncultured Clostridia bacterium
TGCCCGAAGCATCGTCCGAAATATTCTCCTTGGCAGACATCACTCGGACGCCGTTTTTCTTTAGCTTGGCTTTGTTGATTGCGCTGTCATAACGGTTACGGGCAAAGCGGTCGAGCTGATAGACGAGCACACCTTCAAAGGTGTGCTTTTCACTATCCGAAATCATTCTTTGAAATTCAGCACGGTTATCAAATTTACCGCTTTGTGCGCGGTCAATATATTCACCCACAATGGTGTAATTGTGAGATTCGGCATATTCATAACAAACCTTCAATTGTCCTTCAATGGATTGCTCGGTCTGACTATGGCTTGAATATCGAGCGTATATTACTACGTTCATTGTAATACCTCCTATTAGTCCTAATATAATTATACTTATTTATCGTGAGAAGTCGATTGTACCGATATGGAAACACCCGACGCGCGAGCATCGGGTGTCCTTTCGTCGTATTCGGGGTGCTTAGCGAGCCACTTTTCAAAGTAGGCTTTGCCCTCGTCGCTGTCGTAAAACGCGCGTATCTCGGGCACTAAGGCTTTGGCAAAGGAATTGAGCAGTTCTTCGGGGAGTGCGACGTCGATCTTTGGGCGTTTGGTCATAGGCAGTCCTCCTTATAAGCTTCGCTCTTTTTTGCGCTGAAGGACTTTGTAGTAGTGCTCGCAGGCTTTGAGCACGAAGTCCTCGGTTTGTTTGGCGTTGCCTTTGGGGATATACTTTCGAATGCGCTCCATCGGCACTTTGAACATCTCCTTCTGATTTGCCTTTTCCTCACTCATAATCTCGGCAATAATTTCGGGAGTCAAGCCTTGTTCATAGCTGATCTTCTTGAAGCGGCAAGCCTGCGAGAGTGAAGGAGTGCAATCATTAATCTCCATCTGCTCCAAAAGGTCGTATTGCTCTTGCTCGTTAAGATAGGAAAGCTCCACTGCGGGAGTAAAGGAAATGCGCCCCTCGTCCACATATTCAAGGATTTCGGGGATAAGGTTTGTAAGACGGATATAGCGTTTTACCTGCGATGCGCTATCACTTTCGGAAATCATTTCAACGGTCAACTTCGGTCCAAGTTGGTCCGAAGTTAAATCAGACCTCCAACCTTGATGCGCCATTGCATCCGCTTTCATCTTGTAAGCAAAGGCTTTCTCGCTCGGCAGAATATGCTCGCGGTGGAGGTTACTATCCACCAAAACGATTGCCGCCGCGTCACGGTCGAGAGAAACGATTAAGGCAGGGACTTCTGCAATCCCTGCCTTTCTGCTCGCCATAACCCGTCTGTGACCGGATATGATCTCGTATTCATCTTCGGTGTTCTCCTTGGGGCGAACGATAATGGGAGATAGAACGCCGTGCTCGCGAATGCTCTCGGCAAGGCGCTCCATTTCCTCGTTGTCCTGCACCTTGTAAGGGTGGTTCTCAAATGCGTGTAATTTCTCAATCAATATATTTTTCGTGTTTTTCATATAATTTTACCTCGTTCTTGTTTTTTCTTTCTTTTGGATAAGTCCATTGTTCTTCAGTTCGATCTCTCGCTCGGCATCAAGCAATTCCTTGATACGTGGAATATGCTGCTCTATGCGCAGAGAAATCTTTAATTGTTTGCGCAAGGGTTTCATTTTCTTTGTCAGATCCTTGCATTGTTCTTTGAGTGATGCTTCTTCCTCGGGCGTTTTCACGCGGCG
>CALGCW010000068.1 GCA_937884385.1 uncultured Clostridia bacterium
TGACAGTCGTGCTGACTGTAATTGCTCCCGGAACGATGACCTATATTCTGTTTACTGAAAGACCTGTCCTTTACGTCATTGTGGCAATGGTCAAGGCTATTGCCGCAGGACTTGGCTCGGGACTTATCTATAAAGGACTTGACAAGCTTATGAAGGGCAAGGCCGTATATTTGAGAACGGTTATGGCGGCAGCTACTGCTCCTATCATAAATACGGGAATATTCTTGCTCGGAATGGTATGCTTTTTCAGCGACGTTATCGCTGAAAAATGGGCAGGAGGAGCAAATATATTCTTGTTCCTTGTCGGTCTTATATGGGTAAATTTTGTTATTGAATTAGGAATCAATATAATTCTTTCACCGGCTATCGTAAGAATAGTAGATGCTGTAAAGAAGAAGGCTAAAAAATAACTGTGTTTTAGGAGATAAATTATGAAGCTTCGTTCAGATAACGTTACAAAGGGCTCTGAGAGAGCTCCCAACAGAAGCCTGTTCTACGCAATGGGATATACAAAGGAGGAGCTTGAGCGTCCTCTCATTGGCGTGGTAAGCGCTCATAGCGAGATAGTTCCCGGACATTTTCATCTTGACAAAATAGCTGATGCTGTCAAGGCGGGTATTCGTATGGCAGGTGGTACACCTGTGCTTATTCCTGCAATCGGAGTATGCGACGGAATTGCAATGGGACATATCGGAATGAAGTATTCCTTGGCAAGCCGTGAGCTTATCTGCGACAGCGTTGAGACTATGACGATGGCTCATCAGCTTGACGGTCTCGTTCTCGTTCCCAACTGCGACAAGATCGTTCCCGGAATGGTTATGGCGGCGGTCAGAATGAACGTTCCTGCCATTGTATGTAGCGGCGGTCCTATGCTCGCGGGACATTACGACGGCGAGGAAGTAAGCCTTTCCAAGCTTTTTGAAGCGGTCGGTGCTTATAAGGCAGGCATCATTGACGAATGCAAGCTTACCGAGTGTGAGACGGGCGCGTGCCCCGGATGCGGAAGCTGTGCGGGTATGTACACTGCTAACAGCATGAACTGTCTGTGCGAGGCTATAGGAATAGCGCTTCCCGGAAACGGAACTATCCCTGCGGTAAGCAGTAAGAGAACTATGCTTGCAAAGCACGCCGGCATGGCAATTATGAAGCTCGTTGAGCAGAATATCTGCGCAAGAGATATAATTAACCAGAAGTCTATTGAGAACGCTCTTGCGTGCGATATGGCGCTTGGCTGTAGCTCAAATAGTGTGCTCCACCTTCTCGCTATCGCTAACGAGGCAGGTGTCGAGCTTGATCTCAATCTCTTTAACAAAATGAGCGCAAAGGTTCCTAACCTTTGCCACCTCGCTCCCGCAGGACCTACACACATTCAGGATCTTGATATGGCAGGCGGTATTCCCGCGGTTCAGGCAGAGCTTCTGAAGAAAGGACTTATAGATCCTACCGCGCTCACCGTTACCACAAAGACCGTTGGAGAGAATATTGAGGGCGCTTATATCAAGGATACAGGCTCTATCCGTCCTATAGACGATCCGTACAGCGCTACGGGCGGCATACAGATACTCTGGGGTAATATTGCTCAAAACGGATGCGTTGTAAAGAGAAGCGCTGTTGCTCCCGAAATGCTCAAGCATAGCGGAAAAGCAAGAGTTTTTGACTCCGAGGAGGAGGCTATTGCCGCTATATACTCGGGCAAGATAGTTGACGGCGACGTTGTCGTTATCAGGTATGAAGGTCCTAAGGGCGGCCCCGGAATGAGAGAAATGCTTAACCCCACGAGCGCGCTCGCGGGAATGAAACTCGATAAGACGGTTGCTCTTATTACAGACGGACGCTTCTCGGGCGCAAGCAGAGGTGCATCTATCGGACACGTAAGTCCCGAGGCGGCAGACGGAGGAAACATCGCGCTGATCGAGGAAGGGGATATCATAGAGATAGATATTCCCGCGGCATCGATCAACGTTCTCGTCAGCGAAGAGGTACTCGCGGCAAGAAGAGAAGCATACGTAGCCCCCGAGCCCAAGATCAAGTCGGGCTGGCTTGCAAGATATGCAAAGCTCGTCAGCAGTGCCGATAAGGGCGCTATAATGAAATAAGCGCAACAAAACAAGCATTACAGACTTAGAAAGGCGGCATATATTTGCCGATATTGGATAGCAAATATGAATAATTCAGATAAATATACTCGACAGTATTTCACACCCCCCAGGGCAGAGTACAAATGGGCAACAAAAAATTACATAGCAGAACCGCCCGTTTGGTGCTCAGTCGACCTTCGCGACGGAAATCAGTCGCTTATGATCCCCATGAGCCTTGAGGAAAAGCTTGAGTTCTTTAAGCTTCTTGTGAAAATAGGATTTAAGGAGATCGAGGTAGGATTTCCCGCCGCTTCTGAAACAGAGTATAAGTTTCTTCGCACTCTCATTGAAGAAGATCTTATTCCCGACGACGTTACCGTTCAGGTGCTTACACAGTCAAGGGAGCATATCATCAAAAAGACCTTTGAGAGCCTGAAGGGCGTTAAGAATGCCATCGTTCATCTTTACAATTCAACTTCGGTAGCGCAGCGAGAGCAGGTCTTTAAGAAATCCAAGCAGGAGATCATCGACATTGCTGTAAGCGGCGCGGAGCTTTTCAATAAATACAGTGAGGAAATGGGAGTAAATTATCGCTACGAGTATTCTCCCGAATCCTTTACGGGCACAGAGCCTGAATTTGCACTTGAGATATGCAATGCCGTGCTTGACGTATGGAAGCCTACGGCTGACAGAAAGGTAATCATAAATCTTCCCGTAACAGTTGAGGTCTCTATGCCTCACGTTTACGCAAATCAGGTCGAGTATATGAACGACAATCTCAAATACAGAGAGAACGTAATTATTTCTCTCCATCCCCACAACGACAGAGGCTGCGCTGTTGCAGATACCGAAATGGGACTTCTCGCGGGCGGAGACAGAGTTGAGGGAACACTTTTCGGAAACGGCGAGCGTACAGGAAATGTTGACATTATCACTCTTGCTATGAATATGTATTCACACGGCGTTGATCCGAAACTCGATCTCTCTGATATGAACTATATCGTTTCAGAATATGAAAAATGTACCCGTATGCATGTTTATGAAAGAGCACCCTACGCAGGTGCACTCGTATTTGCCGCATTTTCCGGCTCGCATCAGGATGCCATTGCAAAGGGAATGCGGTATCGCCAGATACATCAGCAGCATGAATGGTCAGTTCCATATATTCCGATTGATCCGAAAGATATCGGCAGAACATATGATGCAGATGTGATCCGCGTAAATTCCCAGAGTGGAAAGGGCGGTATCGGCTATCTTCTCGAACAAACCTATGGTTATAATCTGCCTTCGAAGATGCGGGAGCATTTCAGTTATCTCTGTAAGGATATTTCCGACAGAGAACATAAGGAACTGAAGCCTGATGAGATTCTGACGATCTTTACTGAGCATTATCTGAATGTGCCCTGTGAAATCACAGTCTCTTATTTTGATTTCACACGAGAAAATGATGTTGTAAGAATCCATGTTATATTCAAGCAAAACGGTGTGGAAACCGAGCTGGAAGCGGAGGGCAACGGTTCGCTCAGTGCAATCAATAATGCACTCTATGAATATACCGGAGTCGAGTACAGCCTTCAGGTCTATACACAGCATAGTATGCAGGGCGATGGCTCACGAAGCGTTGCAGCATCCTATATCGGACTCCAAAAGGATGATGATAAAATGTATTGGGGTGCCGGAACGGATACCGACGTTATGCGTGCCAATACGAAGGCATTGCTGAGCGCATTTCATAATATGATGAAGGGAGACGCGTAATCAAATGGGAATGACAATGACACAGAAAATTCTGGCTGCACACGCAGGGCTTGAAAAGGTGGAATCCGGACAGCTGATCAATGCAAAGCTGGATATCATTCTTGGAAATGATATTACAACACCGGTTGCAGTCAAGGAATTCGAAAAAGCAGGATTTCAGGATGTGTTTGCACGCGATCGGATTGCGATTGTGCTGGATCATTTTGTACCGAATAAGGATATCAAATCAGCAGAGCATTGCAAATGTGTAAGAGAATTTGCACGTCGTAACGAAATTACAAATTATTTTGAAGT
>CALGCW010000069.1 GCA_937884385.1 uncultured Clostridia bacterium
CGGTCTGCACGGATTTTGAATGGTTAAAAAGCATAACCTTGACTTCACCGCGGTAATCTGAATCAATAACTCCTACCTTGTTGGCGGGAGCCAAGCCTCTTTTTGTGCCGAGAGAGCTTCTTGCATATATAAGCCCAACATAGCCTTCGGGAATTTCCATAGCAATACCTGTGTGAATAAACTTTGTTTCGTGGGGATTGATTGTTATTGTTTCGCCCTCGGTAAAAGCATATAAATCGGCACCTGCGGCACATTCAGAACCATAGGTTGGCAATATTGCATTGGGGTCTAATTTTTTAACGCGTACTCTATTCATATAAACACATCCTTTATTTTATGCTTGTGTTAAGTTGGGAGCAAATTCAGTTATTGGCTCCCTCTGACGAGGGAGCTGTCAGCAAAGCTGACTGAGGGAGAGAATTTTGCACCAAACGATCAATATACTCACATACACCACGGAAATTTCGGTCAATATCCAAGTTGCAAATCCTTGCCACCGTTAGGTTCATAGTATTCAAATCATTGGTCCGCTGTTCATCTTTTATTCTCTGCTCCGTCGTATAGTGCCCTCCGCCATCAAGTTCAATGATCAACCTCGCCTTGGCACAATAAAAGTCTGCGATATAGTTTCCAATCGCTTTTTGCCTTTGAAAACGAATCGGATAATTATGTAAAAAATCATACCATAATTTCCGTTCCCAAGGGGTCATATTTTTCCTCAATGCTTTTGCTAGAGGGATATTCTTTTTGTTGTAGTCTTTCATTTTCTCTCCCTCCGTCAAAAATCAAAGATTTTTGCCACCTCCCTTTACACAAGGGAGGCTTTTTATTGTTCTTTAGCACCTGAGCCTAATTTACAGGAGATCTTTTGTTATTTTCAAAAACATGCACAACCCTCTTGACAAGCGTTATAGTGTATGGTATAATTCAAGCAGAAGTATAATACAGATAATACAGATTTTGTTGAAAGGAGGCAATTATGCATCTTGAAAATGCGGGTAAGCAGGACGTTTACCTTGAGATAGCGAGCAAGCTTGAGCGCTATATTCTCGGCGGGCTGTACGCCACGGGCGACAAATTGCCTTCGGTAAGGGCGCTCGCCTCAGAGCTCGGAGTAAATCCGAACACAGTTGCTAAGGCGTACTCGGTACTTGAGGAAAAGCAACTGATCCACACTCTATCAAAAAAAGGCGCGTACGTTACCTACTCGAGCGACAATCAGAAGGGGGCGGCATACCTTCGCCCTCTGCTTGAGGATCTTAAGAGGCAGGGCGTGTGCTACGACGACCTTATCTCACAGGCAAAGGAGGTTTTTGAAAAATGATACAAATAACTGATCTGTCCTTCAGCTTTGGAAAAACAAGAGTTCTTGAAAACTTAAATCTCACCGTCCCTGACGGCTGTATTATGGGACTCGTCGGTATAAACGGAGCGGGTAAATCTACGCTTTTCCGTTTGCTTACGAGCATCTACACCGCCGAGAGCGGCAGCATCAGCTACGACGGCATTCCCCCTCAGGATGAGCATCTGAGAAAGAGAGTGTACTTTCTTCCCGACGATCCCTACTTCTCTCTCCACACGACTATGAAGAGCATGCTTGAGATATACAAGTGTATGTACGACGTCGATATGGAGAAGTACGACCGCTTAAAGAGCGAGTTCGGTCTTGACGATAAGAAGCCGCTCCGCAGCTTTTCAAAAGGTATGCGCCGTCAGGCATATATTATCATCGCGCTCGCCATTCGTCCGCAGTATCTCTTCCTTGACGAAGCGTTCGACGGTCTTGACCCCCTCGCGCGCCACAAGGTAAAGCAAGAGCTTGCGGCTATGGTCGATGAGGACAACGCCACCGTCATAATCTCAAGCCACGCGCTCCGCGAGCTTGAGGATTTCTGCGATAAATACACGGTAATCGACAACAAGACCATCAGCAGCTCGGGCGATATAGCAAGCAGAGTTGAGCAGTACTGCAAGTTTATGCTTGGCTTTGCCGACGGAGTTGACAAGGAGATCTTCTCTGACCTTCCCACCGTTTCTATATCCGCAAGCGGCAAGTTCGTAAGCGTGGTATTTGAGGGCGAATCAGCAGAGATCGAGCAAAAGCTCCTTGCCCTCTCGCCTACCATAATCGAAGAAATGCCTATCAACTTTGAAGAGGTATTTATCAACGAGGTTTCAAAGGAGGCAGAAAAATGAGTAGCTTTAAAAAGTATTTTTCTTACCACTTCAAAACCACTCTCGTCCGCCTTCTGATAATGCTCGGCATCGCGTTGCTCCTGACATTTACTTTTACGAGTATAATGGTACACGAGGAGCATATGTACGATTACAATACATATCCGCGAACCGAGTTCGTCGGTATGTACGCAGGCGGAAACATTGGTCTTGTCGGATGGATAGCGGCTATCTGCGCGATGGTACTGCCCGTGCTTGAGCTTCTCCCCTTCAAGAACAAGCGCAATATGGACACTCTTCTCTCGCTCCCCGTGGGCAGAGGACGTCTCGTGTTCGCGCATTATCTCAACGGACTTATACACATGGCGATCGTGCTTTTTGGCAGTTTCTCGCTCGTGGCTATCAAAATGATCCCCTATGCCTACGTCTTTGAGATATGGATGCTTATTCCCTTTTATCTTATGCTCCTGCTCGTCTCGGCAATACTGTATTCCTTCTTCGCGTTTATCTTCTCGGTAGCAAACACCATCGCCGACGGTATCGTATGGATGCATATCTATCCCATTCTGCCCGTCCTTTCGGTCCAAACACTATACGAGATTACCGACAAATACCCAAGCAGCGCTCCAAGTGCCATATTATTTACCCCATTTTATCATTTCTATCAGGTAACGTACAAGTATTGCAGATATATCGTACCCGCAATTCGCTTTGATAAAGAGGAAGGGCTTGACAAGATATACTCGATCTCCTGCACCGAAATATCCTTTAAGAACGAAGAGATCATCGCGCTCGTCCTCTGGACGCTCATAGCGGTTGCTTGCGTCGCGGGACTCGTGCTCTGCTTCAGGCGTCAGAGAATAGAAAACCTCGGTGGCATCTCTTCTTCCCCCTTCGGATATATGTCGCTCATTCCGATAATGTCCGCAACTCTCGTGCTTCTGTCGCTTCACACGGCACTTCTCGTTATATTCACGTTCGTGTGGTACATAGTTTACCGCCGCGGCTTCCGCTTCAAGATCCCCGACATCATCGTTATGGGTACGACGCTCGTCGCATCTATAGTTGAAAACATTATTCGGGCGTTATAAACAAAAGAACCGACTTGCCTTTCGGCAAGTCGGTTCTGTTTTTATTCAGCGTAATTATTGTAGATGTACTTTACGTCAGTAGTGGATACCGATTCGGTAACTCCGCTTCCCTTTGGCTTGCCAACGATAACGTTGATATAGCACTTGCCCGTGCTGTTTGACTCGGCATAGCTGACAAGGCAAACTCCTGCCTCGTCGGTGTATCCCGTCTTTCCGCCCTTGACGGTAACAGTCTCAAGCTTAACGGTGCCCTTGAATCTTGAGCCTTCATTCACTTGATACCAGTCGGGAGAGCCGTAATAGTTGACCGCCACGGTATCGGTATTGCCCTTATATGCCACAAATTTCTTATCCTCAGTCGAGAGAAGTATGCGCCTTGCAAGAGTATTGTCAAGCGCGTACGCCATTATTGCCGCCATCTCGCGACAGGTGGAGTAATGCTCCTCGTTGTGAAGTCCTGTGGAATTCGTAAAGTGAGTTGAGGTAAGTCCGAGCGAGCGTGCCTTCTCGTTCATAAGCTCAACGAATGCCGCCTCGCTTCCGGCAACCTCCTTTGCGAGCAACAGACACGCGATGGTATCCGAGTCGTAGGAGAGTATGTACAGCAGGTCCTCTACGGTAAACGCGTCTCCGAGAGACGAGTCAACGAGGAGCCCCGAGCCGCCCTGAGCACGCTTATAATCTATAGCCTCCTGAGTAACAGTCAGCTTCTTAGTAAGGCTTGTTACATTTTCGCAGGCTACGAGCAGGGTCATTACCTTTGTCATAGATGCGGGATATATTTTCACGTCCGCATCCTTTTCAGCTATAGCCTGATAAGAGCCAAGCTCTACAAGCACGGCATTATTTGACTGTATAAGACCGCCTATCTGCTGAGAATATTCGGATGACTGTGCTACGTAGTCGCTACGGGTAGCAGACGTAGGATACAGAGGCTCCCTATTCGTATTCACATTAGGCTTTTTATTGGTAGATGACGAGACATTCTGGTCATCGTTAAAATCTTTATATCCATCGTCCGCTTCGTCAAGGAGAAGAAGGACGAAAAATGATGCTGTAAAAGCTATAAGTAACACAACTGTCGTAAACAGAATTATCCAATATTTCTGCCCCGGCCATCGCTTATGTTTTGCGTTTGCGCTTGCGCGCTGCGCACTATTGCGTTGGGAATTAGATTGCATAAGTTCCTCCGCTTGCATTTCTTTAATATATTGTACCATATTTCTCTCTGCTTTTCAAGGGCAAAAGCAAAAAAAATCAGGGCAGCCGTTCATTTGAACGGCTGCCCTTTATCCGTTGTCTATATAAAGCGTAAATTTCGCTGTTTTTGCTTTTTTGGTTTTATATAAAACTATATGGATAACACTCTTTCGAGTGAATTTATTCAGCTTTCGCTGAGTGATTACTTGGCGTAATCTACCGCGCGGCTCTCTCTGATCAGATTGATCTTGATCTGTCCGGGGTACTTGACCTCTTCCTGAATCTTCAGTGCCATCTCTCTGGCTACGAGCTTCATACCGTCGTCGTTGATCTCCTCGGGGTTTACCATTACGCGAATCTCTCTGCCCGCCTGAACTGCGAATGCCTTGTCGATTCCGGGGAATCCCTTTGCGATCTCTTCGATCTTTTCAAGTCGTTTGATGTAATTTTCCAGATCCTCTCTGCGTGCTCCCGGTCTTGCGGCGGAAATCGCGTCTGCAGCCTGAACTATGACGGCTGTGATGGTCTGGGGTTCCACATCTCCGTGGTGCGCCTCAATAGCGTGAATTACTTCACGGCTTTCCTTGTATCTCTTTGCGAGATTTACTCCAAGCTCAACGTGTGAGCCTTCCATTTCGTGCGTCTGAGCCTTACCGATATCGTGGAGCAGTCCGGCACGCTTTGCTACCGTGCTGTCGATTCCAAGCTCGTCGGCTATCATACCCGAAATAAGTGCTACTTCGATAGAGTGCTTCAGCACGTTCTGTCCGTAGCTTGTTCTGTAACGAAGTCTGCCCAACATTCTCACGAGATCGGCATTGATTCCGTGGATACCCACGTCAAAGGTTGCGCGTTCTCCTGCCTGCTTGATTCCGGCTTCCACTTCCTTGGTTGCCTTTTCAACTGTTTCCTCAATTCTCGACGGATGGATTCTTCCGTCAGAGATCAATTTCTCAAGTGTCAAGCGGGCTATCTCACGGCGAACCGGATCAAATCCCGAAAGTGTGATAGCTTCAGGCGTGTCGTCGATGATAAGTTCAACACCCGTCAGCTTTTCAAGCATCTGAATGTTTCTTCCTTCACGGCCGATGATGCGTCCCTTCATATCCTCGTTGGGAAGCGATACAACCGAAACCGTGCTTTCTGCCACATGGTCTGCGGCACATCTCTGAATAGCAAGTGAAATTATGTTCTTTGCCTTGGCGTCAGCGTCCTCTTTGAACTGTGTTTCAAGCTCTGAGAGTCTCTGTGCAAGCTCATGTTTGACCTCGGACTCTACGCGGTTGATAAGCTCTTCCTTAGCTTCATCAGCCGAAATACCCGATATCTGCTCAAGAACCTTGAGCTCCTTCTCTCGAAGCTCCTCGATCTGCTCGCGGAGAAGATCGTTTTCCTTGATCTTCTTATCAAGAACTTCGTTCTTGTGCTCAAGCGCCTCGCTCTTCTTATCCAGATTTTCTTCCTTCTGGGTAATTCTGCGTTCCATTCTCGAAACGTCAGCTCTGCGCTCCTTGAGTTCCTTCTCAGCTTCATTTCTCTGCTTAAGAATTTCCTCTTTAGCACTGATCAAGGCTTCCTTCTTCATTGTTTCAGCCTGCTTTGCACCGTCATCACGGATGCGTTTTGCTTCTTCCTCAGCCGAGCCTATCTCAGCTTCTGCAACACGCTTACGAGCGTTATATCCTACCTTGCGGAACACTACCGCGGAGATCACGCCTGCAACGACGAATGCGCCGATCGCCAACAAGATTGCATAAATCAAATCCAATTTCAGCACCTCCTTGTCTTGTTTTATTTTTTTGTCAAAGATTATAGATATATCAAGCAACTCCTGCGGAGCTTATAGCTATGACACATATATACATAGTATATTGTACACCTTTTTTGCAGTTTTGTCAAGGGTTTTTGCTACAATCTTGCCTTTCTTAGTGTTTTTTGCGGTAAAAAGTTTAAAAATTGCAGCCTTTTATAGTCTTTGATGCAAAAATATCTTCAAAACGAAAAAGAACGCGTGCAGAAATTCCGCACGCGTTCTTTTATTTCAATTAACCAAGCTTTGCCTGATTGATCTTGATGCCGGGGCCCATTGTGCTTGCGATAACGCAGCTCTTAATGTACTGACCCTTTGCAGCAGCGGGCTTTGCCTTGATTACTGCACTTACGAGAGTGTTGAAGTTCTCAGCGAGCTTCTCAGCACCGAAGGATGCCTTACCGATGGGGCAGTGGATGATGTTGGTCTTATCAAGTCTGTACTCGATCTTACCAGCCTTAGCCTCTGCAACTGCCTTGGCAACGTCAGGGGTAACAGTTCCTGCCTTAGGAGAAGGCATAAGTCCCTTAGGACCGAGAACCTTACCGAGCTTACCGATAACGCCCATCATATCAGGGCTAGCAACTACTACGTCGAAGTCGAACCAGTTTTCCTGCTGGATCTTCTCTGCATACTCTGCGCCGCCTGCGTAATCTGCGCCTGCGTCGAGAGCTGCCTGGATCTTATCGCCCTTTGCGAATACGAGAACCTTTACGTTCTTACCGGTACCGTTGGGGAGAACTACCGCGCCTCTTACCTGCTGGTCAGCGTGACGGGAGTCAACGCCAAGGCGGATGTGGA
>CALGCW010000070.1 GCA_937884385.1 uncultured Clostridia bacterium
ATAGAGATAACCCGTGTGTGGCAGTCTGTTTTCTGTGTCAAGATGTGCTATATCGGATAGCTTTATCTGACAGAAGAAAATCTCATCATCGTAGAAATCTCCATCCCACGCAAGGGGAACGGTGGGCGTTCCGAAGAACTTGCTTGCCCCGAGGTCGTAAGGCTCGGGTGCTTTTTTTGCCGTAATCTTGATTGCTTTGCCCATATGCTTCACCCCCTATTCGACGATCTCAAAGTATATCTCATCGGTCGCATACCAACCGGGACCGTCGTCACTGGTTTCGTATTGACTTGCTTCAAAGCCGATGATGCCGCCTATTCTCAAATGCTGCGGCTCGTGCTTTTTCTCACCCCTATCGGTTTTGGAAAGTGCCGATATCGTGATACCTTTTTCATCGATCGACAAGATTTCAAAACTGCGAAAGGCGTGAAAAATACCGAACAGCTCAATCGTGCTGTATTCACCCACGGCGGCATCGATCACGACTTCCTCGGCAAAAATTCCCGATGAAGGTCTGCGCGCGCCTATATCGCTATATCTTTTCACTTTCAGCTTCATAATTCACCCTCACTTCTTCCATTCCTCGCTGTCCGGATCACGAGAGGTTGACAGAGGTGAGTTGTCAATATAAGGATCGATATCGTCTTTACGTTGTCTGCGTGCAATAGATTTGTAACACAGATTCTTGAACTCATCAAAGTTATCGAGTATATATTTTACCTCTTCGCTGCCGGTCAGCTCGTAATATTGTCTGTAAAGCTCCAAAGCCTTTTCCGAATTGAAACAACTGAAGTCACCATCCCTGCGGATTCGATGATATTTACCGCAACCGATCTCGGCCATAAACAGAATCTCCTCTGCCGTAGGAGAGAGTGACTTTTCTTTCAACAATTCAAGTGCCCTCTTTTGCTCAGGTCTCGGCGACGTGTTGATGAAAGAGCTCCAAAGTGGCAATCCTTGCAAAAGCCGGGCAATTTCTTCGCAGCTTTCCGGCGCAGGACGTTTTACCACATCCTCTGCTAAGGCTTTAAGATCGAACTGCTCTTTTTTTGTGTCATTCATGGTAATACCTCCGCGTAATTCACTTGTTTTTGGTCTAACGCTTTCGTTGCAATCCTTACACAGCCACATATCGGGGGCTATGTCGATCATTACGTTGTCACCGTACTTGGAAATAGCACCGCCGCCATCCAAGCAAACAACGTTTTCACTTCCGCATTTCGGACATTTAATTTTCTTATTTAACATTTAACACTAAATTTTTTCACCGTATCGTCAAAGGGCTCGTAATCTCCTGCAGGAATGATTCTTATATTGCCCACAAAGTTATCGTTTACCACAAAACCGATCTTTTGATCTTCAAACGCGCCGAATTCAAGCTCCTTTGCGTAATCATAGCCGCACATAACGCCGTCGATCCAAACGCACTCATCAAGGTTTGTCCACTTACCATCATAA
>CALGCW010000071.1 GCA_937884385.1 uncultured Clostridia bacterium
GCGACAAAAGTTTTTTGGTTCTTTTTTTCAAAAAAGAACATCTTCTTTCCTTTGTCACTTCTCCCCGATAAATCCCAATTTAGCGTGTAAAAAGCCACTCTTTGTGAGTGGCTTTAATTTTTGACATATTATCTTTTTCCGTATTTTTTGAGCACGTTATTGATTCTGTCAACGGGATCAAGCAGACGGCTGATCGTGTCATCGTGATTGAGTGTATCAACGAGGAACGCAACGTATTTGCACATATTCACCTCACACCACCAAGCCTTTTCGTGAAGCTCTGGCTTATGATAAACAAGGTTCGTCGTAAAGATCTTATCTATAAGACCTTGCTCATACGCCTTGTCAAATTTGTCAAATCCGCTTGTGAAAAGACCAAAGGTCGCGAAATTGAATATTCTCTTTGCTCCCTTTGCCTTAAGCTGCTTTGCGACGTCAAGCAGACTCTCGCCCGAGGCGATCATATCGTCAACGATGATAACGTCTTTGCCGTGAAGGTCTTGACCGAGGTATTCGTGAGCCTCAATTGGATTTCTTCCGTTTACGATAACAGAATAGTTGCGGCGCTTGTAGAACATGCCAATATCGATGCCAAGCACGGATGAATAATACATACATCTCTGCATCGCACCCTCGTCGGGGGATATCATAACGAGGTGATCCTTATCAACAACGATATCGGGCACGTTCTTAACGAGTGCCTTTATCATCTGATAAGTCGGCTGAACGTTATCAAAGCCGGAAAGCGGGATCGCATTATTAATTCTGGGGTCGTGAGCATCAAAAGTAAGGAAATTGGTGACGCCCATTCCGATAAGCTCCTGAAGCATAAGAGCACAGTCAAGTGACTCTCTCGCGCTTCTCTTGTGCTGTCTGCCCTCGTAAAGCATGAGCATAATAACGGTTATTCTTCTCGCCTTGCCCGCGATAGCAGCAATCGTACGCTTAAGGTCACAGTAGTGATCGTCGGGGCTCATAGGCACCTGCATACCGTACATATCGTATGTCACACTGTAGTTAAAGCAGTCGGTAATGATATAAACGTCATCGCCACGCAAGGTCTCGTGGATAACACACTTTGCCTCACCCGTACCAAATCTTGGACATTCGTGATCGACAACGAAGGTCTCCTCAGGCTCTGATTTTCTCCATTCCTTGAGATAGGAGTCAACCTGTGAGACAAATTCCTCACAACCCTTCATACCAATTACTCTCAATTCACCGTAAAGTTCCTTTTTCATTGTGGTCATTCCCCCTGAAATATCAAATTATGATTAATTATAACACAATCAAACACTGTTTGACAAGATGATTTTTGATGATTTTCATCACTTTTTTATCTGTTTTTAAGGCACTTAGCACAACTTTGTCGAAACGACGCAATCATTGCTCTATTTGAGCTCAACTACGGTCACACCGCCGTCGCCCTCGCCATACTGACCGATGCGGAAGCTCTTCACCCTCGCATCCTTGCGGAGTCGCTCCCAAAGAGCCTTTTTGAGCGCGCCCGTTCCCTTTCCGTGTATAAGTCTGACGGTGCGGTAGCCAATGAGCATCGCCTCGTCAAAGTACTTATCCACCTTAAGCCAAGCCTCCTCGCCATTCATACCGCGCAGGTCGATCTCGTCCTTGCAATCCCTGCTGACGGTCGCCTTATATTCTCCCGCGCGGCTCTTTTTGCCGGATTTATCTATAAATGAAGGCGCGTTCTCCACAAGCTTGAGATTTTTTACCTTGGTCTTCGTGCGAATGATACCCGCCTGAACGGTCACGTTTCCATTCTTATCGGGGGCTTCGACGACGTAGCCGTTTTTGTCGATATTGACGATGTATACCTCGTCACCCACCTTAAGAGGACGTGGGAGAACGTATTGGGCATCCACCTTCTCCTCTACGGGGTTGAATTTATCCTCGTTTTCACGCAGATACGCCCTCATCTTACGCCTTGCATCGTCCACAGCATCTCCGAGCTTTTCACTCTCTCTTTGCTTGCGAAGCTTGTCCATCTCAGAGAGAATGTAGTCACTCGAAGCCTTCGCACTTTGCACGATGGCAACTGCCTTTTCCTTTGCGCGGTTCAATTCCCTGTCAGCCTCTGCAAGCTTGCGATTTAGCTGCTTTTCACTATCCGCCTTGAACCTTTCGTATTCAACGCGGAGAGCCTCTGCCTCTGCGCGCTCGCGTTCCATCTGTATTCTGCTCTCTTCGAGCTTTTCAATGACCGTTTCGAAATTTCTGTCCTCACTGCCGATAAATTCCTTGGCTCTTTGCACGATCTTTTCATCAAGACCAAGCTTTGATGAGATGGCAAACGCATTGGACTTGCCGGGTGTACCTATAATAAGCCTGTAGGTGGGCTTGAGCGTCGATACGTCAAATTCGCAGGATGCGTTGGTCACGCCCGCCGTTTGCAAGGCATAAGCCTTAAGCTCCGCATAGTGCGTGGTCGCCATACACATAGCGCCCTTATCCCTGACCGCTTCGATTATCGAATGGGCAAGTGCCGCCCCCTCAACAGGGTCAGTGCCTGCGCAAAGCTCGTCAAACAGTACAAGGCTCTCTCCCGTGATCTCGTCAAGCATCTTCACGATGCTCACCATATGGGATGAGAACGTTGAAAGGCTCTGCTCTATACTCTGCTGGTCGCCTATATCGGCAAAAATATTGTCAAAAACGCAAAGCTCACTTCCCTCGTCGCAAGGAATCTGAAGTCCCGATTGCGCCATAAGCGCAAAAAGTCCAAGGGTCTTGAGGGTGACGGTCTTGCCGCCTGTGTTCGGACCCGTGATAATGAGCGTATCGTTTCCGCAGTCGATACGAAGGTCAACGGGAACTACCTTATCGCGGTCAATAAGGGGATGACGCGCACGCTTGAGGTTGACCGTTCTGCCGCGCGAGATACCCGGCATTACTGCATTCATCCTCTCTGCAAGAGTGGCGCACGCAAAAATAAACGCAAGCTCGGAAATATTGAGATAGTCGAGATATATCGCCCTGCTCGCGTCACTCACAAGTGCCGAAAGCTCGGCAAGGATGCGCTCGATCTCGTGCTCCTCTCGGCTTTGAAGCATACGAAGCTCGTTGTTTGCTTCAACTACCGACGCAGGCTCGATAAACATCGTCGCACCCGACGCACTCGTATCGTGAAGCAAGCCCTTCACCTCGTTTTTACACTCCGCTTTTACGGGAACGACGTATCTGCCGTTCCTCATCGTGACGATGTTCTCCTGAAGATACTTGGAGTGTGAGCCTACCGTCACGTACTTTTGCAAAATATCTTTTATTCTGTTGTTTTCATTTCTTATCTTGCGTCTTATTTCCGAAAGCGCGGGGCTCGCCTCGTCCGCCATCATCTCCTCGGAGATAATGGAACGGAAAATGCGTTCCTCTAATTTTCTGTCGGGAATAAGGCGGTCAAATATCTCGTCAAGGCAAGTATCAAAAAGCTTATTGCCGTTTATGTAGTCAACAAGCATCCTTGACGAGCGAAGCACCGCCGCAACATCGAGCAGCTCCCTCATTGAAAGGACAGCGCCCTTTTCCGCCCTCTCGCAGGAGGCGCTGACATCACGTATATTCGAAAACGTGGGCATTCCCTTGGCATTGGCAAGGCGACGCGCATCTGCGGTCCTGTTCTGTCTGCGAAGCATAAGAGTGACGTCGCTTGTCGGTTCAAGCGAAAGCGCAAGCCTTTGCGCCCCTTCGGTCATCGCAGCCTCGGAGAGAAGTGCTTTTATCTTATCAAATTCAAGTGTTGAAAATAGATTTTCTGAATATTTCATATTTTTCCTTAAAGTAAAATCGAATAATACAAATCAAGTGAATCAAATCCGTGCCCGAGGTGGTGGAGCAGATAGCCCTCGCAGGCTTTTGCAAACATCTTAAGGTCCTCACCCTCCGAAAGCGCAAACGAAAACAGCTTTTCCGCAGGTGATGACAGCACGTACCTTACCGCCGCAAGTGATGCGGGGTTAAGAGGCAAAAGCACGCTTGCCTCTCGCACGTCGTCATATGCATTGCGGCTGATGGTACGATGCGTCCCCGCCCTCTTATTAAGGCACTCAGAGCAGATAAGCGCGCCGTTCATAACGTCAAAATAGATATTATCCGCGCTTTCGACACCGCAAGACTCACAGCGGTGAAGATCGGGCATATATCCCGAAAGTGCCGCCGCGCGAAGCTCGAATGCAGATTTTATCTGCTCACGGGGTCGCATATCGCTCATTATTGCAAAAAGAGTATTGAGAGTTAGACGAAGTATTGCAGAGCAATCCGCGTTTTCACCCGAAAGCTCGCCCGTCACGTCGCAAATATAGGTTGCAAGAAACAGCTTTTCGATATCGTTACGAAGCTCGTAGAAGGAATAATTAAGCGAGCCTCCCCTGATCCACGGAATACCGCTGCTCCTTTGATTCAATTCAAAATTAGCATACACGAAGGGCTCTGTGAGATTTTTTACCTTGCTTTTAAGCGAGCGAGCGCCCTTGGCTATAACGGTCTGCTTGCCGTCCTTGGTAAGTATCGTTATCAGACGGTCATTTTCACCGTAGTTCTGCGCACGCAGAACAAGTCCGTCAACGGTATATAGCACACACTCACTTCCCTTCTCAGCATTTCGTCGCAGGACGCACCGCGTGCGTCCGCTTCAAATTAAGCCTTAATCGGCTGATTATTCCTCATCGTGATAACCGAAGTTACCCACAGTTTTTGCGCTCTCGCGCCAGTTTTCCTTGACCTTTACCCAAAGGTTAAGATAAACCTTCTTTCCAAGGAGCTTTTCAAGGTCCTCACGGGCATATGAGCCAACCATTTTAAGCTCCTTGCCGCCCTTGCCGACGATAATTCCCTTGTGGCTCGCTTTTTCGCAGAATATCTCCGCACGAATGGTCACCATAGTTCTTTCGTCCTTGAATTCTTCGATTACAACGGCAACACCGTGGGGTATTTCTTTATTTAGTGTTCTTAAGATTTTTTCGCGAATGATCTCAGCCGCCATCTGACGGATAGGCTGATCGGTCACTATATCATCGGGGAAAAACCACTCGCTCTCGGAGAGGAATTTTGACAATTCCTCAAGAAGCGCATCCACCTGCTCTCCCTTCTTGGCACAGATCGGCACGAACGCATCAAAATCACATTTTGCCGCGTATGCAGTAATGGTCTGCGCAATAATATCGCGCGTGTACAGGTCGACCTTATTAAGCGCCAGAATTGCGGGAACACCGCTTTTCTTGACGTATTCCATTACGTTTTCTTCAACCTTGGTTATCTCCTTACCCGCATCGACAACGAGAACGACCGCATCCGCATCGTGCATCGAATCGTTAGCCGCCTTTACCATAAAGTCGCCCAAAGAGTTTTTGGGCTGATGTATTCCGGGTGTGTCGAGAAAGACGTACTGATCCTCCCCGACCGTATGTATTCCTATAATCCTGTTTCTCGTCGTCTGCGGCTTTGATGAAACGATAGCCACCTTTTCTCCGAGTATTCTGTTCATAAGTGTCGATTTTCCCACGTTGGGGCGACCTACGATTGCTATAAATCCTGTTCTTTTCATCGTCAATTCCTTTATTTCTCCAATAATTCGTTTTCTGCTCCGCAATATGGACATTTCGGATAGTCCATATCATAGTCTTTTTTGCAATTTGTGCATTGGTGCTGTGGCAGATCTTCGCCTTCGTCAAGAGGAAGGTGCATACCGAGCTTGTCCTCAAGATAGGATACTCTGTCAAGAAGCTCTCCCACCGTGTGCAAAAGCACTCCCACAACGGCTCCGCTGAAAGCCACCGCCAATCCGATCACAAACTCCCCAGATGCCAATGCAAAAATAAGCGTCAGCACGGATATCGCGATCATTACTATTCCCAAAGCTCTGAAAAATTTACTCATATGTATTACTCCCATTCCTCATGTGATTTTATGTAGTTATTCAAACGCTTGTTTTCGCAATATGGGCATTCCTTAACGTCCATATCGTATTTTCTGCCGCACCTGTCACAGCGCATCATAGGCAGATCGTCGCTGTCATAGTCATAAATAAACCGTGACAGCTTCTCTTCAAGGTCTGCAAGCCTTTTAGCGTAGATCGCCATAAAAAGCTCTGCAAATCCCAAAATAATGATCGTCAGGCACAATACCCCGTTAAGATCAAACGGATTGGTAACGCCAACGAAAATAAACGCGCCACCCATTACCATAAGCACTATCGGCAAACGCTTAATCACTTTTTCTGACTCCTTTTTCGAATAATTCCATCAAGCCTGTCCTCTGCGTTTTTAACCCTGCGGATAAAGTCTCCGACAAAATACAGAGCAAGCGCGATAAGCCATTGATATATGAGATATGACATAAACAGTCCAATCTCGTGCTCTTCCGCAGCACCCCATATCGTTACTCTTGCGACGTTTCCCCAGAATAAAAACCAAACAACTGCTAAAATCTTAAAAAATAACGCCATACATTGCCCTCATTTAACGGAGAGCCCAAGTCTATCCATAATCTCGCTCTGTCTCTTTCTCATATCTGCGTCATCCTCTTCGGAGAGCTCGTGATCATAGCCGAGAAGGTGGAGCATTGAGTGAGCCGTCAGAAATGCCACCTCGCGCTCAAACGAGTGTCCGTATTCGTTCGCCTGTGCCATCGCGCGCTCAAGCGAGATAACTATATCGCCGAGATTGTGAGCAAGCTCGTCAAAATACGGCTCTTCGCTCTCACCGTCATAGTCCATAAGTGGGAAAGAAAGCACGTCTGTGGGCTTGTCCAAATTACGGAATCTCGCGTTAAGCTCGCGTATGCCCTCATCGTCGACGAAGGTGACGCTTACCTCAACGTCATTTTCCATTCCCTCGTAATCGAGTGTCTCAAGAATAGTTCTGCGAACGAGCATTTTAAGCTCGTAGAATACGTTGTATTTCTTCTGATCGTCTTCAAAATATATCTTTAAATTCATATTGCACCTCATTTTCTCTTAAAAGTTTTATGCTCACCCTTGCCCTGCAGAGACTTCTCTGCCGCTTTTTTCTCGAATTTATCGTAAGCAAGGATTATCTTCTGCACCAGCTTGTGACGCACGACGTCCTTATCCGTAAACTGATGGATGTGGATATCCTCAATGTCCGAAAGAATGTGCGTCGCTATCGCTAGTCCGCTTTTCTGACCGTACGGCAGGTCGGTCTGCGTAAGGTCGCCCGTGATGACCGCCTTTGAGTTAAATCCAAGACGCGTCAAAAACATCTTCATCTGCTCGGGGGTCGCGTTCTGCGCCTCATCAAGAATGATAAAGCTGTCGTCAAGGGTGCGTCCGCGCATATAAGCGAGGGGCGCAATCTCGATGATCTGCTTTTCCATCTTGCTTTGATAGTTTTCCACTCCCATCATATCGTAGAGCGCGTCGTAAAGCGGACGAAGATAGGGGTCGATCTTGCTTTGCAGGTCTCCCGGCAAAAAGCCGAGCTTTTCGCCCGCTTCAATGGCGGGGCGCGTGAGAATTATCCTTGATACCTGCTTGTCACGAAGAGCCTTTACCGCCATCGCTACAGCAAGATAGGTCTTACCCGTTCCCGCAGGTCCGATGCCGAAAACGATCGTATTCTTCTTTATCGCATCCACGTATTGCTTCTGACCGACGGTCTTTGCCTTTATCGGCTTGCCTTTTGATGTGACGAAGATACAATCGTCACCGAAATTCGCGTTCAGCACCTCTCCGTTGCCCTCGCTCACCATATCTATGGCATAGCTGACGCTTTGCTCGCTGATCTCCGCACCGTTCTGCGCAAGGGATATAAGATGATTCAGCACTCTTGAGGCGAGTGCAACGTCACCCTCGTGGCCGTCCACCACGATAGCGTCCCCCTCTGTCGCGCGGCGATTGGAGATGCGCACGCCGAAGGCGTGCTCGATCGCCTTGATATTGCCGTCAAAGCACCCGAACACTCTGCTCGTTATTTCATTACTGTCAACGTTGATTATTATCTGACTCATTTTTACCTCTGTTTATCTTATTGCAATATCTCAAACTCTATCTGCCTTGCTATATCACATATCACCGTGAGGTCGCAATGCAGTACGTACTTACCCTCCAGAAACTCGCCATAGAGCGACTTGTTGAGTATCTGCGATTCGGGAAGCTCTGCATCTATAAGCCTGCGGAGCTCCGCATATGCCTGCTCGATAGCCTCGTTCTCCGTTATTGTTATTTCACACATCTCATAGGGCAAGTATTCCTCGACCTTAAGCGAGATGGGCAGCTCACCGAGCGAAAAGGGATCAAGAGCATATTCATAATTCATTATATCACAACTTGGGGACAAATTTCTATAGTTTGTGAAAAGTTTTATCGATTTTCCGAAAAAAATCAGCGTTTTTTTCTCGATTTTCTCTCCCGTGGGCACTTTTTTGACTTGATTTAAGGGTATCTCGACATCAAAGCTCGCGTTCACTCTCCCAAATATCTTGCCCGAAGCGCGCGTATAGCGAATCGGCGCCTTTTCACTTGCATAAATCCCGCTCACAAGAAGCTCCCCCGCGCGAACGAAATCCTCCTCTTTTACGCACACAAAACCGCTATATGCCTCGATCGAAATTATCTGCGCATCAAAACGGGAAACGAGATTTGCAGGCTTCTTATTGTCTTCCTTTATCTCGGTATCGATCGTTTCCCTTATCTCAACGGTCGCCACCGTTCCGATAATATTGATGCTGACGTATGATATAGAGTCGTTATTGATCATAACCCTCTGCTCGACAGAATTCGTATCTACGCGCGAGATAACATCGCCAACACCCATTCCGTTTTCCAAAAGGCACTCGATAACATCCTCACGCGTCAAAGTCTCGTTTCCCGTGATATCAATGCGCCAGATGACACTTTGCGAAGCAAAAAACAGAATCAGCGAAAGAACAAGCCCGAATGCAAGCCCCCACCTACCGCGATATCTTGAAAGGCGCGCAATCAGTCCGTATTTTCCGCCCACCCGAACTCCTATGCGCCACACTCGGCAAGCGCTGAGCACTCGCCCTCTTTGAGAGGCAGGAAGTACAAAACACACCTTTTCTCGCTCATCATCAAATTCTATACTGTAATAAAGAAAGCCGTACCTCATGCACATATTCAAAAACGTTTCACAGCACGTGCGCGGCATCACCAGCTCGTAATAGCCCAATACCCACGCAAGCAGACTCGGCATCCTCTTCATACGTCACGCCCCCTTTTAAGAAGCTCCAAGGCTTCTATCTCCCCGTCTATTTCCACAGCACCCGCAAGGTATGATACACAGTAAAGCCCCCTGCCGCTTATCCTCAGCACGTACTTTTTCATCGAAAGCTTTATCTCTGTTTCGCTGTAATAAAGAATTGCCCCACAGCCCCTGACGATAAGCTCCGATAAGCCGTGAAGCTCAAGAAGATCGTGTTCTCCGATTATCTCATCGGTCCCCATTGCCCTTTTCAGCCTTTTTTTCAGTTTTTCCCTGTCTTTCATATTTTCGCACTCCCCGATAATATAATACATTATAATCTATGACCTTGGGGGATGCAAAAATGACTGTGGCAGGCAGAGTGAAAAAATTAAACTTCAAAAGCGGATTTTCTGCGGTGGCGTCAATATTCATCTTGCTGCTGATGATAAAAAATTCAAGCCTTGCCTATGAGGTGGTCGTATCCGCACTCAAGACCTGCGCAGGGATGCTTATCCCCTCGCTTTTTCCTTTGATGGTGGCAAGCGAGATAGCCACAAAAACGGGCGCGATCAACCTTATAGGAAAACGCCTCCTCTCTCCTCTCGCACGCCTTTTTGGGATGAGTAAGACCGCTGTTTCTCCCTTTCTTCTCGGCCTTGTGGGCGGTTATACCACATCCTGCACAAGTGCCGTTCACCTGTATGAAAGCGGCAGGATAACTAAAAGAGAGTGCGAAAGCATCATCGCACTCTCCGGTATGCCGAGTATGGCTTTTTTGAGCAGCTTCGTCGGATCGACCCTGTTTAAAAACTCAACCGTTGGTTGGATAATGTGGGGCGCGACAGTAGTCTCAAGTATTCTCTGCGGAATTCTCAATCGATTTCATCTTTTAAACAAGCAAAGGGACGCGGATGCCTTTTCGTTTCCGAAGGCAGAGAAAAAAAGCTTTTCAAGCATAGCGATTGGCGCGATAATCCACTCCGCCTACGCAATGCTGACTGTTTGCGCTTGCGTAGTCTTCTTCTCCGTGCTGATTGAGCTTCTCTCCATCGCGCTCTCACAGCTCGGCATAAGCGGCGCTCTCTCTGATACTTTGCTCGGAGCGCTGGAAATAACGCAAGCCGTCAAATACGCATCAAGCTTGACCGATACGAGGCTCGGCATTATTCTCACGGCATTTTACGTCGGCTGGTCCGGGCTTTCGGTTCATTTCCAGACGATCGCCCTCTGCGACGGGTGCGGACTCTCCTTTAAAAGATACTTTTTGCTTAAGGCAATTCAAGGCGCTCTTAGCGCAGTTCTAATTGCCCTGTCCGTCGACCTGCTCTTCAAATTTTGATTTATCGGTTAGTTACTTTACTTAAAAGGTGTTACTTTTTTCGAGAAAAAAGTAACCAAAAAAGC
>CALGCW010000072.1 GCA_937884385.1 uncultured Clostridia bacterium
CAATGCAAAAAGCATTGCAAAACTACTCTTATTTTTATACAATAAAGAGGAAAGGTCCGGCGTAATTCTTATTGGATTAACACATCCGATCGATAAACTGTCGACCGCCTCTTATTGTATGCATTCGAGTAAACAGGTTGAAGCATAGCCTTCGTGTAACGAGCCAAAATGAGTGTCAATAAGAGTAAGTGGTTCTACCTTTCAATTATTTTATCAAGGAGGAATACTCTATGATCAGCGTAGGTATTGACGTCTCAAAGGACAAAAGCACGGTATGTATGCTACGACCATATGGTGAAGTTGTAGAAGCTCCGTACAACATTGACCACACCGAACAAGCCTTAAATACTCTAATTGAGCGTATCAAGTCGTTCGATGAAGATGTAAAGGTTGTACTTGAAGCTACCGGCGGCTATCATCAAGTTGTTGTCGCTAAACTGCTTACATCAAATATTTTTACTGTTGTTGTAAATCCCTACATCATGAAAAAATATTGTGCAGCAACTTTAAGAAAGGCTAAAACAGACAAAATTGACTCTATCCGAATTGCAAATTATGGCATAGACCATTGGTTTTCTATGACCGCATATTGTCCACCCGATGAGATCTACAAAGAACTCAAACTACTGGGAAGACAATATGAACAGTATGTACGATTAAAAGTAGGCTGTAAGATACAACTTGCAAACCTGCTTGACGGTGTTATGCCGGGAATCAAGAGCATACTGCAAGGAACCGTTCCGGCGTACAGTACAAAGGATAAACTCTGCGACTTTGTAGAAAAGTATTGGCATTATGACAATATCAAAAAAATGAGCGAAAAACAGTTTCTTTCAGACTATGAAAAATGGACTAAAAGGAAAGGATATCGTTACAACGAAAGTCAAGCGATAGCGATATATCAGCTTTCGAAGAACAATATCCCAACTCTTAAATCCAGTACCCCATCGACCAAAATGTTGGTACTGCAAGCGGTAAAATCGGTCAGAGAAGCCGAACTCACCTTATCTCTAATTATATCACAAATGCAAGAAATTGCAAGTACCTTGCCTGAATATTCTGTGGTTAGAGAGATGAAAGGTGTTGGGGACGTTCTTTCGGTTCGCCTAATTGGTGAAATCGGAGATGTCAGACGCTTTCGTAATGGTAGTTCTCTTGTAGCGTTTGCAGGCATTGATGCTCCACCGTATGAATCAGGAAAGTTTGTCGGCACAAATCGTAATATTTCAAAGCGAGGCTCTTCCACTCTTCGAAAAATCGGATACGAAATTATGCACAGTCTCAAAGTATCAAAACCGACTGAAGATTCTGCAGTGTATGATTTCATTATCAAAAAAGAGAATGAAGGAAAACCTAAGCGCGTTGCCAAGATCGCAGGACTAAACAAATTCTTGCGTATATATTATGCAAGAGTTATGGCACTGTATTGTTGATTGAATAACCGTCATTCACATATATGATCGCTACTGCAAACAAATTTTTACGTATCTATTACGCAAGAGCCAAAGAATGTCTTGTCAACACTTGAAGTCGCAAAGCGAGTTTACAAAAAATTCGGAATTACCATTCTGATTTTTTGTATGTTGACAACGTGACTTCGGTATAATCTTGCCACGGCGAAGCACCTCTGTGCTTTGCCCTTAATTACCTTGACCAGCGCAAAAATTTTTACAATGCGGTGGTCTTTTGGTCATGCCCTTTTTTCAACACTCAAAATTGTTTGAGCTTTTCGGCTTTGTTGTTACGCCTTTTTTATTTGTATTTTTTCAAAAAGCTCTTGACAAACAGTAACAGGTTTATCGGTGAGTTTATTATATCATAGTTCTATAAACTTTTCAACCGATTTGGCTTTTCTTTGCTTTCTGCGACTCAAATTTTGAGGGCTGACGATTGTTTTCGTCAGCCCTCTGCGTTATCTTTTCTTATAAATCACAAGCTCGGGATTTTCGCCGTTTTCCTCATACGTGCAGACGAGAAGAAAATCCATATTACCGGCAATTCCGAAGCAACGGTTTCCGCCAAACTCACATTCAAGCTGATTTGCAAGGTAGGTGGTGTTATCATCAAGGAATTTTACCTTTTGTCCATTCGGGAGCGAGTATTCCATATTGATATAACCGCCTACAAGGAAATTGAGCGTTTTGACTTCGGGCATTCCTTCGATATGTAAATCGTTAAATTCGCGGATAAGCTGCTCCTTGAATTTCTTGAAATTTTCATCACCGCCAAGCTCCGCATAGCGTTTCCAATAGTTGAGCTTCGGAAGATGCTCATCAAAATACGCTCTCGCCTGATCGGCAGGAAAGTTTTCGTTTGACATATGACCGACCAAAAAATCGGTCAGTTCTTCAATGCTTGTATAGCAGAAGTTGCCGTCGGCATAACACCACTTACAGTATTCCTCGTTAAAAAAGCCGTCGGGTTCTTTGCTGATATTGCTATCCTCAAGAGGCATTCCGCAGCATTGGCAGA
>CALGCW010000073.1 GCA_937884385.1 uncultured Clostridia bacterium
TTTGCCAAAACGGATATTCAACCACTGATCAACGAAGGAGCAACAACCGAAGATCAAAGTTGGCTTTCTGCGCATTGTGTTAATGGTAGCTATCCATTTAACAATCGTCAAATCAAGTTCACCTCTTGCCGGAAGTTCAAAGGTCTTGAAGCTGATGCGATAGTATTGGTTGATGTAACAAGAAGTACGTTTGACGTGGGAGGCAACAACTTAGTCTTCTATGTTGGTGCATCGCGCGCAAGGTTTCGCCTCAGCATTATCGTCAATATGAGTGATGATGAGTGCAGATTTGTAAGCGAGATCCTTGGAAATACGCTTCAAGGCAAGCCGCCGAAGAAGATGTTAGCTGCATCCCTTAATGCTCTGTTGCAATAATTTATAATCTAATATAGCCGCTATCCTAACGTGTAAATCACGCTTGGATAGCGGCTTTCTTTTTGCTCTTTTACCACTTGATAGGCAGTTTTGAAAAATATTTTTAAGAAATTTTATAAAAGCTATTGACAAATCCGTTACCTTGTGATATAATATAATACTAAATTTTGATATTGGAATACTTTCCCATTATTAGTATTGCCATCAAAATTGATACATATACAACTGAATAAGATATATTTCGCGTGAATACTTGCGGTGGAGAACGAACCTCGTGCCGCTTGGAAAACAAGACAGAACGCTCGGCTCATTTGCCGATGATTAGTAATCTATTTCACAAGAAATCCGTCGCCATCAGCCACTAAACCGGCATTGAATGCGCTTGCATTCTCTTATCGAAACGAGCTTTTAGACTCGTACTTATACATAGGCGCGGGACATTTTTTAGCGAACGTGCGCCGTTCGCTTTTTGGTGTTTCCCGTGATCCGTGTGTGTAAGTACGGGTCTTTTTTGTTTTGTCAAAGCCATTTTGTGTGCTTTCTCGGAAGGTAAAAATGGCGAGTCAGATGCGAGGGTTTACCTCTAAGTTATCACGGACTTTGTGTCCGTCAATTTTCTTGACAAGCACTGCATTTGTGGACACAAAATGCGAAAGGTGGGGAGAACCCCAGACCCCCGTAATTCAAAATCCGCAACAAAATTTTGAAAAATTTAAGGAGGACAATTCAAATGGAAGAAAAGCAAGTAACAGTAAAAGGCGGGCGCAAGCGCAAGAACCTCGTTAAGTTTTATTTGAACGACGAGGAATATCAGAAGCTATGCGAAAATGCAGCAACCTTCGGGCGCGACAAGAGTAAGTATCTCCGTCTCGTCATTCAATGGATCGCTCCCATTGAACCGCCCTCGGTGGAGGTGAAGGAATTTACTCGTGAGCTAAGACGTTTGGGTGTAAGTATGAATCAGATCGCAGCGAAGGCGCACTCGCTTGGATTTGTGGACGAGCTTGAATACAAACGTACCGCTGACGAGGTGATGAAGGTGCTTGGAGCAATTCAACAAGAGTATGCAAAGAAAGGAGTGAAGGTGTTTGGCAACAACTAAAATTTGGGACGTAAGCGCGCACGTCAGTAAGCTGCTCGCTTACGTTGCGAACAAGAACAAAACTGTAATGGAAATCGAGAACAAAAACTTTGATGAAGCGGAAAAGCTTGCCGCTGAAATTCTTGGTCTGCCTTACGATCATTTTGCAACGGAGGAAAAGAAATTTGTTACGGGCATTAACTGCACACCCGACAACGCGAACGAGGTGATGATGACGCTCTTGGAGGATACGGATAAGGATGATATTCAAGCCTATCACGGTTACCAATCCTTTAAGCCCGGCGAGGTTACTCCCGACGTTGCTCATGCGATTGGCATTCAGCTTGCCAATGAGCTATGGGGCGAGGACTTTCCCGTTGTGGTCGCCACCCATATAGATCGCGGGCACGTACACAATCACTTTTGCCTTTCTGCTACGGGATTCTCGGGTAAGCGGTATCACGATTGCAAGGCAACCTACAAGCTGATGCGCGAAACCTCGGACAGACTTTGCAGGGAGTACGGTCTATCGGTCATCGAGAAGCCGAAGCAGCAAGGTACCAAGCATATTGCAGAGGTTCACGCAGAAAAGAAAGGTATTCCCACAATGCGAGATCAGATACGCGCAGACATTGATGCGGTTGCCAACTACGAGTATATCATCAAATATTTCTACAACCGTATGCGAACACTCGGATATACCTTTGAACGTCGAGGACAATATCTCCGCATCAAGCCGTATGGCTCTAACAAATTCTTTCGCTTGGACAAGCTCGGTGCGGGATACACCGAAGCGGATATTGAAGCGAGAATAAAACAAAACGCAAGGAATATGCAATGGATACCGATACAGTATTACAAGCCAACCTTGCAGGAGAAGCCAAAAGGACTTCGCGCCCTATATCTTCACTACCTCTACCTGCTTGGTTCGATACCGAAGGTCATTCCTAAAAATCCCGAAGCTTATGCCGCCATCAAGGATGATATTCGCCGCGCCCGTATGTACTCGGAGCAAGCAAAGTTCCTCGGCAAGTACGGACTTGAAACGAAGGACGATCTTATTCAGCACGCGCTGAAGATTGATCCTCAGATTAAAGTGTTGTGCAAGGAACGACGAGCACTTTGGAACAAAATCCGTTGGGAAAAGGATCCCGAGCAGGAACAACCGATACGCGATGAAATCTTTGCAATCTCTGCCAAGATAAAAACGCTTCGCAAGGAGTTCGCAATGTGCAAGGATGTCTATGACCGAAGCGCATCCGTTGAGCGAACTGTAATGCTGATCGAGTTCCCGCAACTATTGGAGCAAGAAAAACAAAAATCCGCCCCCAAAAAGGACGGACGCGAGGACAGATAAAAACACGGTCTTGACCGTTAAAATTTGCTACCGCCCGCGAAGGCAGTTTTACGGTCTTGACCGAAGAAAAACGGCATTTTTCCTTTTCTAACACCTAAAATCGTATCCCACATTAAAAAGGCGTTTTCTATTGGAAAATCTGCATTTTTCAACGCTCTTGATCGAGCCTTTTTGAGCGAAAAACGCCTTACTTCAAAAATAAACCCAATTTAGGAGGACTTTATGATTACAAATAAGAAAAAGAACGAAAAGACAACCGAAATCTATTTTGATGAAACACCCGCGCCCGTCGTAATACGGACGCACAACACAGCTTTGAAGAAGCGGCTGCTTGCCTTTACCGAGAAGTTTCCCACGCTTTGTCGGCTGACCGATGATGACGAGCTTGGATGCCTTTCCTTTGAGATTGATAAGAAAAGGTTTGCCTACCGCATCACAGAGCCGTACACCGAGGAACGTAAGGCTTTGGCAAGAGCCAAGATGAACGAGATCAACAATAAGGAGGACAATGGATGAGCGAAACCAAGAGCAGAGAGAAAATTACAGTAATTGATTTACCTGTTACCGCGCTTCGCTCCTTCGAGGAGCATCCCTACAAGGTAGTTGACAATGAGGAAATGGCGAGCCTTGTGGATAGCATCTACAATCAAGGCATACTCACACCCATCACCGTGCGCCCGCTATCCAATGGCGAATATGAAATCGTATCGGGACACCGCCGCTTGTTCGCGTGTCAGAAACTCGGCATCAAAGTAATCCCCGCCATCGTCAAAGAGCTCAGCCGCGAGGATGCTATTCTTGAAATGGTGGACTCCAACCTTCACCGAGAGCATATCCTACCGAGCGAGAAAGCGAAGGCTTACAAGATGAAAATGGACGCGATGAAAAGACAAGGAGAGCGCACCGATCTTACTTTGTCGCCAATGGCAACAAAGTCGGCAATCGACAGCGCAGCAGAGATTGGAAGTGCGGCGGGCGAGAGCCGTGACCAAGTGTTCCGTTATATCCGCTTAAATCTCCTTATCCCCGAACTGCTTGATATGGTGGACGAGGGGCGCATTGCCTTCCGCCCTGCCGTAGAGCTTTCGCATTTGCAGGAGCAAGAGCAGTACGACCTACTCACGACCATTGAGAGCGAGGATGCCACCCCTTCGCTTAGCCAAGCAATCCGTATGAAGCGGCTCAGCCAAGATGGCAAATTGGATATGGACACCATCTTCGATATTATGACCGAGGAAAAGCCGAACCAAAAGGAAACAGTCAAGATACAGAGAGAAAAGCTCGATAAGTATTTCGGGCGTAGTGTTCCCGTGGCAAAGATAGAAGCCACCATTTTGAACTTATTGGAACAAGAGCGTATCCGTCAGATAAAGAAGCGCAGCGAGCGCGAGGACAGATGAAAGGAGAGTGCCTATGATAAAGAAAATAGAAATGCCCGACATTTGCGGCGTTATCATCCGTGAGCCAATCAATATTGATGAGCCGATCATTTTGGATGACCACATTCCTCACCCAAGACCTTATACAAACGATAGGCGTGATTTGCGCGTCATCCCTTATCCTACGGCACTCAATTTCACAAAGCGTATCGGAACCGTTGATTATGAGGTGAATACCCATTTTGCCGAGGAAGGCAAAAGCACTTTGCTTTCGCAGTTTCGTGATCTGATACTCGCTCAAAAGCTGACCGACGACCTAATGTGACAGAATTGCAAGGATGCGCCGGGCATTGTATAATAAGGCTACCTTACAGCAATGCTCGGCTTTAAGAAAGGAAAAGGTGAATTTATGACAAAACAAGCCGAGAATAATAAAATAACCGCCCTTTACTGCCGTCTGTCACAAGACGACGGGAGAGATGGCGATAGTAATTCAATCGTGAATCAAAGGGAGATCTTATCTCAATACGCTCGTTCCAATGGTTTTCACAATACACAGTTTTTCGTAGATGATGGTGTTTCGGGTACGACCTTTGAACGTCCCGATTTTCAACGTATGCAGAGAATGATTGAGAATGGCGAAATCGGTACGGTCATTGTAAAAGATCTCAGCCGCTTCGGGCGTAACTACCTTGACGTCGGTAAGTATGTTGAAATTAAATACCCCTCGCTCGGTGTTCGCTTCATAGCCATTCAAGAGAACGTTGATACCTTGAAGAATGTTGGTACGGAAATGATGCCGTTCAATAACATCTTCAATGAGTGGTATGCTGCACAGACAAGTAAGAAGATACGCGCCGTTTGGAAAGCAAAAGCCGAAAAGGGTGAGCGCATTTCTGCAACTGTCCCGTATGGTTATAAGAAATCCGAGGACGATCCGAAACAGTGGGTTGTTGATGAAGAACCTGCCAAGATTGTTCGATATATTTTTCAATTATGTATTGAAGGTCTTGGTCCCACGCAAATTGCGCATCGCGTGGAGGATGAAAAGAACCTTTGCCCCACGGCATACTTTTTGTCAGTTGGGCGCAAGACACCAAATCCATTGCCCAAGCGAGGTGAATATGCTTGGGATACTGCAACCGTTAAGCACATCTTATCAAATCGACAGTACACGGGATGCACGGTCAATTTCAAAACCACGCTCGTAAGCTACAAGGTACACAAGACGGTTCATAATCCCGAAGAAGAATGGCAAATCATTCCGAACACCCAAGAAGCTATTATTGATGAGGATACCTTCAACCGCGTTCAAGAACTGCGTGATGGACGCAGACGAAACACCGTCACGGGCAGAGAGAGTCTGTTTTCGGGCTTGCTCTACTGCGCCGATTGCGGCTCTAAGCTTTATTTCTGTGCGGCTAAGAGCATAAAGGAAAATCAAGAGTTTCACAGATGCTCCGCTTACAAAGAAAAACGTGGAACTTGCTCTATCCACTATATCCGAGAGGTCGTTTTAAGAGAAACGATGCTTGATCTCGTAAAGCGCGTAGCACTCTTTATTCAGCAGTACGAAGCGGTATTCCTTTATATGTACGCTAAGAAGCACAACATCACAAAGGAAACGAACGTGCGGAATATGAAGGCTGTCATTGAGAAAGACAAGCGCCGAATTGCCGAGATCGACACGATGATTGAGCGTTTGTACGAGGATAACGTACTTGGCAAAATTCCCGATGACCGTTTCTCTAAGATGATGGGTAAATACGAAACGGAGCAAAAAGCGCTCATAGAAGCGGTTACAAAGGCAGAACACTCCTTAAAGGTATTTGAGCAAGATAAGGTGGATCTCCGCATCTTTCTTGAAACCATCCGTAAGTGTACCGATATTAAGGAGCTTACTCCCGAAATCGTTAATCGACTTATACGACGAATCGAGGTTCACAACAGCGAGAAGGTTGACGGAAGAAAGCGAGTAAAGCTTGACGTTTACTTTACCGCGGCAGGTCTGATCGACATCCCCGACGAGAACGAACTCCGCGAAATGATGGAAGAAATCCGTAAATCCGCGTAAGGACTAAAAAGCAAGAATACGGCATACCTCTTTCGAGATATACCGTATTCTTGCAAAACTGTCCTTTAGAGCACTGCTCTAATGACCGCTCTTTTTTATCAAAAATCATAGGGTGTTGCCTGCCCCACGGCATCACCGGCGGATT
>CALGCW010000074.1 GCA_937884385.1 uncultured Clostridia bacterium
AAAAGCCCCCGAACCTCACGGTTCGGGGATGTAAGTTCCGTTCACGTCATTTAAACATTTCGTCACCTGTCTTAAACTAACATTTACATACAGGCTGCATGTCGTGATGCACTTTCGTGTCACGTGCCCTATCTTGACTAATTTTGGCTCAGGCGTTACGGTGTCAAACTTACAAACGCACCAACCTGTGTTAAACTTTAAGGGTAAGCCCTCGACCAATAGCGTTAAGAAGCACAGTCACGCTTCATACAAGAGTGTTAGTATTTTGCCGCATTCTCAAACAAGGAGTAGGTCGACGACGCAATTAAGCGTAGCATTATATTATCACAAAAGAGTATTATTGTCAACACTATATTTTATTACTGCGCTATGTAAGAAAGCAAACATAAAACTTTTTTATACAAAGATTTTTATATATAAAGTTATCGCGCAATAAAGTGAACCGATCCCTTTCTTTCATTTAGCAGAGACCCGAGAATCATACTCGTCTATTTCTCTTTGAATTCTTCTACTGATACCCTCAATAAGTGCTTTCTTGAACCACTCCAAGTTCTCTTTATCCCACTCTTCACCCAATATTATTACTTTTTCTTTCTTTTGAAAACTTTTCATACACGTTTCTTTCTTATCATAAAGATTAATAATATTTACTCCACTTTTCTTGGCATATTGCAATGTAGTCATTGCTCCGCCCACTCTATTAGGTTCAACATATGCTATAAGCATATCACAGTTCTCAACCAACCATTCATTTCGCTTTTGTATAGCATTCTTATAGTGTGTTTTAGGATCAAGTGGATAATAAATATTATCGTAATATTCTTCGTAATAGCATTCATCTTTAACTGAATATGGAAGTACCAAAATAAGCTCGCTATTGTTAGTTTCGCAACTTCTATGTGCACGTTTAATAGCAGAAGCTGCTAAAATATCAAAATCACCATTTCGCCCAATATAAAACTCAACGAATTCGTGTTTTCGCATAAGCCCTTTTGCTATTTCTTCTATTTCGTTTTCTATAGCAACAATGTTAAATAACTCGCGATGTCCGATAAAAGCTACTCGATATATTTCCACTTTTCTCTCCTAAAATAAAAAAGTGCGCCCCCGAAGGAACGCACCGAAAAAATGTTTCCCTTCATTGTTGCTACACAATCTCAATCCGTCAGTAGGTATGAGGAAAAAGGAAACACCTTTTACCAAGGTTAGTTTCCTACTGACGCAAATAGATTATTCGATTGTGTAGCGCAATTATTGTAGCACAATTTTGCGCTTTTGTCAATATTTACAATAAAAACAGAACCCAAATTCATTGTTTGGGTGCTCTATATATACATCCACCCGGGCATCACGAGTTCATCGCAAGTGCCGCGTGGCATCTTTTTCTCATCAAGAATGAGTGCGGGGACGAGAGAGTGTTTTCCGTAAAGCTCGTGGATTTCATCAATCGTGCGTGTGAGTAATTTTCTTTTTTTGTTAGTTGGAGTATCGAAAAGTGAGAGCTGTATTGGTTCTTCGGCTTTTTCAAGATTTATTGCCGTAACCGTTATAGAGCGCACGTTTTTCTCCCAACGATAATTTGAAAGAAGAATTGCAAACGCCTCGTTTGCAATATCAAGCTCGTCCTGTGTGGGCGTTTTCAGTAACGTCTGCCAGCCGACCGTGTGAAGCTCATTATCCCGCACCGAAAGATGCACGCCCTTGGCTCTGAGTCCCATCTGTCGAAGCTTTGCTCCAATGTTCTGCGAAAGCGCGTATATGACCTTCTGAGCTTCGTCAAGCGTGTTTAAGTCATCGGTGCAGGTTATTCCGTGTCCCACACTTTTAGCGGGCGCAGAATAGCTCTCGTGCGCCACGCGTGAGGTGTCAAGTCCATTGGCAAATTGCCACAGCATAACACCGTTTTTACCCAATTTATGCTTTAGCACATCAGGACTGAGGTTAGCTAATTGACCTATTGTCTGCACACCGATGCTTTCTAATTTTTGGGTTGTTGCTCTACCGCAATAAATCATATCGGAGCAAGGTAACGGCCATACTTTTTCCTTAAAATTCTCTCTCGTAATTTCCGTTATTGCATCGGGCTTTTTCATATCAGAGCCAAGCTTTGCAAACACCTTGTTGAAGGAAACACCAATGGATACTGTCAACGCGAGCTCTTCCTTCACCTCACGTCTTATACACTCGGCGATCTCCATTGGTTTCATAGGAGAACGGGTAACGTCAAGCCAGCATTCGTCCACTCCAAACGGCTCGATCTCGTCGGTGTAACGCGCATATATCTTCTGTATCATCTTTGAAAATTTCACATAATAATCGTAATGCGGCGGTACAACAACAAGCTCAGTGCACAACTGACGCGCCTGCCACGCGACCATTCCTGTTTTGACACCTGCCCTTTTAGCAAGCTCACTTTTGGCAAGAACTATACCGTGCCTGTCCTCAATGCTTCCGCAAACCGCCACCGCCTTGCCTCGCAATTCGGGATTTAACACCATCTCTACCGAGGCATAAAATCCGTTTGCATCGCTGTGAAGTATCGCTCTGTCGCTCATACGCACACCTCTTTGACGGAAAACCATTGATTGCTTTCGGGCTCATAGTATATCTGCCTTTCCGCATCATCAATAACAACGGTATATTCGGTTGTAGCCACCGCGCGCACCTGCCACGGCGAATATTTGCGCACGCGCTCAACGCGAATTATCTCAAAGCTCTTACCATTATACCATAACTTTTTCGGCACGAAGCTCCCATCGGGCATAAATATCGCTTCAACTCCTATCGGAGTGCGCACAAACTTTCCTCTTCCCGATTCTCTTGTCACTTCTGTTTTCACACTCGCCACAACCTCACCTGCTCTCTCAACAATTAATGAACATTTGTTCTTAATTATTATATAACACGAACATTCGTTTGTCAAGAGGTAAGTTTTGGAACTTCCTAAAAATTACACAAAGTGTCACCCTTTCACGACAAATGGGAGCTTCAAATCTGAAGCTCCCATTTTATATACATATCGGCGCCTATTTATTTTAAAACTTTCTTAATCCATTTGATAATACCATTTATTTTATACCCAATCCAAATTAATGGAAGCAATCCTAATAATATACGTATTGATATTAGTAAATCCCTATCCATAAAAGAAAGTAATATACTACAGATAGGCAAAGTTACTAAAAAAGCAATTATCTTGTTGCACACTTTACTTAAAGTTAAATGCCAACCAGTATAAGTGGCAGCGCCCTTACACGGATTATCATATCTTTCGTCATATGTCAATCCGGTCAATGCATAACTCGCTTGTCGAATGGGTGTTGCGATTAATTTGTCACAACCTTTACCTATAATTTTTCCTGTCAAACCAGTTTCTTTTATTTTCTCCAATGGATCATCAGAACAATGATTTCTAACTACCTTATTAATTTTTTGGAATAATCTGAAATTTTGTTTATTATATTTTTTGTTCAATAACTCTTACCTCCTTTTTTCAAAAATTCTTGTATTGTTTCATTATGTTATCATAAAAAAATATTACATAATAAGCTTACGCGCTTGCCCCAACCCAGCCATATCCTTGAACCGCCATATCAATGAAATGGTTCAAAAGCAAAATTGTTTTAGAGTTGAAACTTTCTTTGTCATAACAGTCGGGCAAGTCAACATTCAATGCTTCTCTAATAGCATTTTTGACACGCTCCACAGGTTGCTCGTCTTTATACCAATCAACTACCATAAGTGTTGTCTTTTCTTCGGTTAATTTCTTATAAAGATTTTTTGCAGCAAGCTTAACTTTTTGCTCTTCAGCCTGAGTAAGCTTTTTACCTTTAACAAGCAAATCATACACCTCGAGTTCTTCTTCACTCAAACCTTCAAGATCAGCTCGCTTCTGCTCAGCTTGGAGTTCTTCAATCAGTTGAATAAGTTGTTCGTAATAATCTTCATTTTCAGAACCTCCCGCATTGTATCTATCAACAATGCCTTTATATCGTTCAGAAAACTTTATACGAGTACAGTTCTTATTAATCATTTTTTGAAGTGCATCTTCAAGATATGATTTAAGATCATCAATCTCAACTGCCTTATATGGAGTTTGTTTGATTTCTTGGCGCAAAGCATCAATATCTATCTTAGACAAATCAATAATTTGTGTCCCGTGAATAACAAACGAGGGATCGTTGTCCTCTGCTTCGTTTGAAGTAATGCTACTATCAAGAACCTGGGACATTCTTATTCTTGCACGTCTAATCTTTTCATCATCAATGTAGTTGTTGAAAAGGCCGTGCAAATATGAAATGGGAGAAAATTTCTCATTAGTCCAATTTTGTTCAAAAATTTCAGGCTTAGCGGCTTCATAAAGATTTATTGTTGTATTTGCCATCACCTTGAAACGATCAGTTACATCATCATTAGCTATTATTCTGTTGTATGCGTCACGCAAGTCATCAAGCTTATCAAATGTAGATGCTTCTGCAATAATCTTGTTAAGATCAATATCCATTGCTTTCAAAAAAGCATCAGTTTCATCTATGCAGTTATCTATATTATAGATTAATTGATCTATATCTTTTGCGGGGAAATCGTCACCGTTATCTCCGGAAGCATAATCAGAAAGTGCTTTCTTCATATACTTAAACACGTTGACATAATCAACTATAATACCACAAGTTTTGCCTGGGAATACACGATTTGCACGCGCAATTGCTTGCATCAGAGTGTGTCCCTTCATTGGCTTGTCCAGATAAACCGAGGAAAGGCTCTTTACGTCAAAACCTGTAAGCCACATTGCACAAACAAATACCAACTGAAGTGGATCGTTGGGATCCTTAAAGCGGTCTTCTATATCCTTACCTTCAGGGGTAATTTCGTTCATCTTGGCGCGATGAGTAGAAATATCAAGACCTTGTGCTGCAAATTTTTGATTCTCGTCAGCTTCTTCAGAAACAATAACTGCCATCTCCATTTTATTCATATAATCGATTATGGCAGAAATACTATCTCTTTCTTCCTTTGTTTTAGCTTTGTTTCTTTCTGAAACGAGTTTTTTCTTTTCCTCGTTCCAATAATGCTGCACCTTATCATACATCTTAACGGTTGTGTATTTATCCACCGATACAACCATCGCTTTTCCAAGGAAACCACGGCGAGGAAGGTGATGCACGATATCTCTTGCAATTTTATCAAGTCGGTCATCGCGACGAATTACTTCCAGTATTCTTGATGAAGAATTTTCAAGAAGCTTAGTTTCTGCATCGTTAAGATTTTCGTCCTCGATAATATCCAATACGTCATCATCAAGGAAGTCGTTTTCAAGCCAAACCTCAGGTACTCTACGGCTGTAAAACAACGGAACTGTAGATCCATCTTCAACCGACTGTGCAAAGTTATACTCTGAAACGTAATTACCAAACCATTGGTTGGTTAGACGCTTTGCACCGAGCAAAGGTGTTCCTGTAAATGCAATGTAGTTTGCATTGGGAAGAGCTGTTCGCATATTCTCTGCCAGGCTCTTGTACTGTGTGCGATGTGCCTCGTCAACAAGAACAATAATATCATCTCTTTCCGAAAGAACGGGAAATTTCTTGGTTTTGTCGTAATTAAATTTATGTATAAGTGTAAAAATGAATGACTTGTTAGTTTGCAAATAATCACGAAGCTGTGCGCCGTTCTTGGGCTGACATTCTTCCTTGTCGCCAATTACCTCCGTGCGCACGAAATTCTTGTGAATCTGCGTGTCAAGGTCTTCGCGGTCAGTGATAATAAGGAAGGTAAAGTTACCCTCAATCTTACGCTTCACCTTGCGCGTAAACATAACCATTGAGTATGACTTTCCACTTCCCTGTGTATGCCAGAATACACCGAGCTTACCTTGCAATTCTTTACGATTATTAACTGACTGTATCAAATTGTTAACACCAAGATATTGGTGATTCTTTGCAATAATCTTTATCGACTGATTTTCAAACAAGATAAAGTTTTCAATATAGTCAATTAAATTAGCTTTTGGAAGCAAACCATCTGCAAAGTAATCAAGAGAAACGCCATCATCGAAGATTGCTTTACGGTCGATTTTCTCTTCTTCGTTCGCCTTTAACCACTCAAAGAAATAGTCATAGGTAGCAGAAAACGCACCAAGCCTTGTTTCAAGTCCGTTGGAAAGAACGCAAATCTGATTAAATGCAAACATATTTGGAACGTCTTTGAGGTAGCTCTTCAGATTGCGGTTGTATGCTTCTTCCACCTTAACGTCGCTGTTCTTAAGCTCCACAAATACAAGCGGAAGTCCATTGACGAAGATGATAACGTCAGGACGGCGCCAATTGAAGCGTCCCTCAATCCACATCTGCGAAACAGCGGTAAAGGTATTGTTTTCGGGATTATCAAAATCAACAAGCTTGACAAAATCGAAATCCTGCTTGCCATTTCTTCTAACACATACCTTTATGTAGTTGCGTATTTGCTGATAGAGCTTATAGTTAACCGCTTTCATATCTCCGCCCGTAAAATCGCGGCACAAATCCTTAATAATTCCATCAATAACATCGGTGGGAATGGTGGGATTGATACGAACAAGCGCATCACGAAGCACGGCGGGCAGAACGCATTGCTTTTTGCTTGTGCGTCCCGTTCCGTCGTTTATATTCTCTTTTGATGATGTCGAAGGATCACAAGTGATGACATCATAGCAAAACGGTGCAGTACCTAACTTGTCCAGCAACGCTTTTTCGATGTCATCTTCGTATATAAATCTTGACATATCTTTCTCCTTATTTTACAATTACGCCCTGTGAAAAATAACTTGTTCAAGTTCAGCATACACTTTCATCGAACTATCAATCACTTTAGCTAAATTTTTCTTAAATACCTCTGCATTAATACTGCCTACAATACCACAAAAATTACGAATGTGTCCAACATTATCCTTAACTTGTTGGTTTATAATATCTGTAACAAAAGCATCATACGCAGATTCATCAAATACTGTACCATTTAATTCACAATATTTTTTCAATACCTCTTTGTCGAACAAATAGTTTTCAATCTCAAAACGATTCAAAACTCTATGATTCTGTGGATTATTCTCTAAATACATCTTCCTATGTGCTTCGGTTGTATTTTTTCCGGATGCCATATCTCTGTCTTTCAGCACCAATATCTCAACATCCGCAAAGACCTTAGAAAGAATGCTAATTGCAATATCGCTCCGCTGATCAAGCTCAGTATTACCACCGCTTGATATGAACAGAGTGTCAGAATATTTCTCTCCAAAGATACTATTGAACACTTCAGCATCAAAGCCACGTTCACCGCCGGTAGGAGTTGGTTCTGCTCGCCCTTCACAATATATAATGCGTTTAGGAGAAACAAGTCCTGTTAAATCATCCAGTGCCGTTGAAAACAAATTGCGCCAATTATTACGACTTTTAACCATAGGGACCAGGGTATAAGCTTGGGATGCCCATTTGTTTTCTTCTTTGAATTCGATAATTTGGGAAATATCATTAAGCTCATCTTGCAAAGCTCGCAAAAATCCAATACTATGAGTGGCTACCCAAATTTGACAATTTTCTGGAATCATTTTGTTAATTTCAATTAACAACTTTCTTTGAATTGCCGTATTCAGATGTAACTCAGGTTCATCTATTATGTAAATGGAATCATCATATTCGTCTTTTCTAAGGTAAAGATCAAGCAAAATATCTACAACTTCTTTTTCACCTGACGATAGCACATCATACTCAAATGCTTTTGCAGTATCTTCTTTCTTAAAGAAAAATGTTCCATCACCTGATTCGATATTTCCAAGATTGTCGATTTTCAAATGTAAGCAGTTACTTATGGCATCATTCAACTCCCCTATTATATGAAGTTTAGCTTCTGACGGACGACAATCGTTCTCGTTAAGATAATTGTTGTATTTAATGTTTAATCGACGATAATTTTCTTCAATTCGTTGATCTATATCAGCTGCACAAGATGCGCCGTAGTCATTTTTTCGCAACTCACTAACTGCCATGCTGGAAGTTACGTTTAAACTAATATTATATCTAAATGAACTTCTAAAAGAAAATAGTGTTTTTTCTTTCCCTCCAACCTTTTTTTGATTATATATATCTGAAAACTCTCCAAGCAAAAAATCAATAGATATGTTTTGATAATTATAGTTGGGCTCCTGTTCAAGCGAATGATATCTGTAATCTTTTACACCTGAATTTCCGATATGAGCATATGCATTCTGCATATAAAGCATAGCATCGAACACACTACTTTTACCACAACCATTTGCCCCTACCAAAGCAATAATGCGCTTGGGTTCTTTGCCAAGATCAATTGTTAAATCAGAAAATCTTTTATATTTCTTAAGATGCAGCTTTTTTATTTTCATTTTCACACCTCCAATTTACCACTCATAAGGCGGGGCATGAGTAAGTCGCGTTGTTGTGCCAAATTCTCATTTTTTGCCTTTAATTGGTTTATTTGAATATAAAATTTATCAACAATATTGCCAAAATCATCCTGCAAAGACACTGGTGGAACAACAACTCTCCTCCTACTAAAATACGGAATTGTAATTTGTTGCTGAGAAGTCCCATAACCATCAATTGTATCATTCTTTAGATTGTGATACAAATAATATACATTAACAACTTCACAATCTGGTTCTATTGATAAAAGTCGTACAATAGGCAAATATGGCTCAAATCTTAAACAAGTAAACCCAACTGTACCTCGAGCGGATATGGTTATACTATTAGCCTTCTTGGTTCCTTTTTTTGCAAATCCATATAAACCATCATTAGTAATTCCATTCGAAAAAATAGGAACTGAATATTCCGGAGTACGAACAGGGGAATAATCCTTGGGGGCATCTCCGCCAGATCCTATTTTAGACATATCACCCATTTTTCTAATACCCCACCCCTTGGGCAAACCATTTTCAAACTTGGTCGTTTCGTGACCGGGGAAACGAAAGCGGACAAACCATTCTTTGTAAAGCTCCTGCGCCGCTTTCTCCAAAAGAGCAATTCTGCGATTGTTGTTCTCAATCAGATCATCATAGACGGAAAGAATATCTACAATTCGCTTTTGTGTTGGGAGATCGGGAACCAATATCTTTAAGTTTTTTATATTATCCCCATTAATTGCCGTAAATGTTGTGCCATTTTCGGACGATTTTAACTTTGGCATATTATAGTTCAACAAATATCTTACGAACTCGTTGTTGCCATCCTTTGCAGTTATTGCGCACAATCCTCGTCCAATACACATCTCTAACGGAGCAATATTTATGTCGCCAACAGGAGCCCTTACACTCATTAGAATACTACCTTTGGAGACTTTTTTTGTAATTTGAGTAGTGTAAGTATCGATTGTAGGATAGCGGTCGCCAAAAGTTCTGTTCCCCTGCATAAACGGCAATCCGTTTCCGTCGTTATTGTAAAACTCTGATGCTGGTGATTGTCCCATAATCACAGTTGCAATTTCCGAAAATCTTATTTCGTTCCATTCACTCATTATGTAGTTCCGCCTCCTTCCTTGAAAATTCGTCAATCAATATAATACCGTATATAAAGCGAATCATCTTTACACAATCCAACTTTGTCTTTCTTCTTCGTGATCTGCCGTGCATAATCCAATGTCGGTTCAAATTCTTAGGTTCTTCCTGATCGAATTTACTATTAGCTCCCAACAACTCCATAGAATTTCTAAACGTTATCAGTAAAGCCAACTCAGCATATTCGCTGTTTTCAATAACTTCACTATTCTCTAATTTTTCAAGAATAGGGTTGGCTCTACTGTAAATATTTGTTGCTGTTATTTTGTTACTTACATCAGATAGCAAACCATCAATAATTGATATAAAACCGAGCAAAGCAAGATCGTTATCGCCATTTTCAAAAGCATTCATAGACTGACTGAAGATTTTTTTATATAATGCCATTCTCGAAGATTGATTACATTTAGATGCAATTGTCTTTATTTCGGCATAGTTCTGCTTTGAATTGAGTTCTCGCATTGTTTTATTGATATTGTGCGATTGAATAATTATATCAATAAATCCATCGTCTAAATAATCCCAATAAACATATTGATTTTCTGCCAGTTTTTCAATTGCTCGATAAGGTCTTGACCATTCTGATAAATTTTGAGCAATTTCCGCAAAACGATTGGAAATATAGTTTAATGTGTTCTGTATTTTTTCAAAGTATTGAACTCGAAAATCATTGAAAGAAGTTTGAAGTACATCTAAATACGGAAATCGAAAATTAGCCATAGCAATAGGCAATTTACCTAATGCGGACGCAATTTTTTCAAGTTTATAAGAATAATCATTATCCATTAATTAAAAATCTCCATTAAGCTTGTGGCAATTTTTTCTTCCAACTTGTGTGCTTTATCATTCAGCTTCGCAAGCTCCGCATTGAGCGATAGCATTTCTGCCTTAAATTCGTCTGCGGTCATTCCGTCATCTTCAATGACTACGCCAACGTAGCGTCCGGGATTGAGGGAATAGTCCTGATCCTTAATTCCATCTTCGCCTTCGAGCTTAGCAACTTTGCAAAGGCCTACTACGTCACGATATACACCGTCAGGAAAACGACTTGTCAACCACTCAATCTGCTCTGCCCAATATGCCTTAGTTTTTATGTTCTTATCCTCAACTGTTTCGGGAACAGCTTCCATCTCTGCTCTATATTCAGCAATCAAATTATCAAATGCCTCGGTGTCGCCCTCATAAAGACGGGTAATGATGCCGAGATTCTTAATCTGTTCGTCGGTAAATTTTCTATGCGCTCTGTCAACCTGCGTAAAGACGTTTCTTGCATCAACGAACAGGATCTCATCGCGCTTTTCTGTTTCCGCTTTTGCTTTGTTAAAGAACCAAAGTGTTGCGGGAAGTGTAACCGATGAGAACATATTTGACGGAAGCGTTACCATCTGACTGATGATGCCGTCCTCAATCATTTTCTTGCGGATCTCGTATTCACTACCGCCTGCATCGGATGCAGAGTTTGCCATAACGAGCGCTGCTTTACCGTTTTTATTAAGTGCAGCCGCAAAATATCCAATCCAAAGATAGTTGGCATTTGGAACAGTTTCCTTTTTGTCGCTATCCTTTTTAGAGGATTTGGTTTTATTTCTCGGAACGCCATATGTATTGAAGCGATTATCATCCTTTACCTTTTCGTAAACAACCTCATCCACGTTAAACGGAGGGTTAGCCATAACATAGTCAAACTGTTCAAAGGCATTGTACGGGTCGGCATAGAAAGAGTTTGCCTCTGTAATTTCACCACGCACGTTGTTAAGAAGCAAATTCATCTTTGCAAGTTTAACCGTGTCGGGCTCTTTTTCCACACCATAACAACGGAAATTCATCATATCCGATGCGCTTGCATTGTGCTTATGCATATATCTTGCCGCCTGCACGAACATACCGCCCGATCCACAGGCAGGATCCAAAAACTTCTTCTCTGCTCCTGCTTGAGGTTGCAATACCTCTACCATATAACGAACTACAGTCGCAGGGGTATAGAATGTTCCGCCGTCCTTACCTTCTGCAAGTGCGAAATTGCCAAGGAAATATTCATATATCTCACCGAAAAGGTCTATGCTGATATTTTCGGGAATATCCTTGAAAATTCTAACAATACGAGAAAGCAATTCGGGTTCTTCGTCAGGAACAAGTCCTGCATAAACCTCTTTAGGAAGCACGCCAGCAAGCTTAGGATTGTATTCCTCAATCGCTTCCATTGCAAGCTTAACAAGCTTTGCTTTTTCTGCCGTATCGGGCGCATTATTGATGGTATCGTAATAAGCGCACTCGGGTAGATAGAAGCCGCACTTTTCGATGGAGATTTCCTTAATGGACTTCTCCATACGAGTGCCTTCGTATTTCTTAAACTCCGCTTCAATCTCATCCTTGTGCTGCTTGTAGAGAATATCTGCATAGCGAAGGAAGATCAAGCCGAGAATGGGCTGACCGTATTTATTTGCCGCCAAATGCGCACTTGAACGAAGCACGTCAGCCGAGTGCCAAAGGTCATCTTTCAGTTTTTTTAATTCTTTATCTGTCATTTCTTGTTCTCTCTTTCACTTCTATATGATCTCTCAATTTTCTCCACCGTATATCTAATATCTGTTTCTTTTCTAAATGCTTCATTTGAAGATCTTGTAGGCAAATATATTTTATTATCCGGTGCAAAAAGAGGTTGCTCCCACCAATTACCATTAACATCAATTAGCCACACCACTATAGTTGCGCTCATAATAATTGAACGGATCGGCTTTTCTTTTATGTAGCACACTCTAAGGGTAAACGTCTCGTTTGGTTTAACGTATTTTTCAAGAATAACCTCGTAGTTAGGTAAACACTGCTGATAAAAAAGCTCATACTGATTATCCTTAACATTAAATATAGCTGTATTATCTGGCAAATTAGTCGAAAAATAAAAATGGTCTATTTCTGTATTTCCTGTATTACGAAAAGTATAGTCAACGCATACCCAATCTTCCTGATTGATTAACGATTTATCGTATATAAATGATGGCCTTGGCTCGTTTTCATATCCCTCAACACCGCACATCATTATACAAGCATCAATACTTTTCGAATGCTTATATTTTCTGATTGAAGTATAATCCACTATCTCAAGTCTTGGCTTATCTCTATTTATTTGTTCTTCTCTTTCTTTTTGTTTTTGGAGTTCTTCTTTTATTTCTTTTCTTCTCTCCTTATTCTTTTCGTGTCGTATAGTCATACGTACGCCCAAGACAGTGAAAAGACCACCTATAAAAGCTCCCAATACACTTGATACTATTTCATTTATATTAAGTTGTTCCAAAAAATCAGCAAACAATTCTTTTATATCCTTTCCAAAAATAAATAATTATATAGATATACAGATATATGATACCACAAAATACGATAAAAAGCAACACATGTATTTGTTTTTTCAACATAGTATCAGTAATTATTATATAAAAATCCCCATATATAAAGAAAGCTGTCGGTTTTTGGGGACTCTATCAATTCTTTTAAAATACCTCTATAATATAATACCTGTTTTTTCAACAAAATTCTTCAAATTTTTATAAAAAATTAAAATAATATCCCATATTCTTTTGAAATATAAGAAAAGCCCCCACAAGCATTCGCTTGTGGGGGTGATGGGCATCAATTATTTTACGATAAATTATCGCCCCATATGGCGCAAATAGCCAACAAATTTTCATCATGATTACTTTGTTCTTCGCTTATCTTTTCCTGACTAAAGTGATCCCACGTTTCAAGATTATGATCAAACCTAATATGAATAGGTTGTAATGCCGCATCATCGCTAATAACAATTTTAGGATGATTTTTACTTGAGATTACAAAAATGCCTTCAGAAAAGTAGTAATAATTCGGTATCTTATTCTTTTTGCTATCTTGTTGCAAAAAAACTCTGTACTTTTTGGGTTGAGAGGTGTTGGTAACATGTCCGTTACATTCCTCCTTAGTTAACCAAACATTTGCTACAACATAGCTCTGCCTGCCGAATTTCCTAATACCTATGCATTCGCCAAAGATCTCTCCTTGAAAGAATACATGAATTTGCGTGTGAGTTTTATCGTTCTCTTTTGATCGAGCCTTTGAATAAAACCACTCCATAACCCGATTTCTCTTCATATAGTCACCTCCTTTCTACAAGAATACTGGAACCTCTTTCAGGTTCACTATAATTATGCAAGATGAGATATGTTTTTGTAACGAACAAACAATAAACGCTCGTTTATCACAAAAAATGACATTTTTCATCTTACACTATTATTATGCAAGATAGAAGTAAAAAAAGTAAAACACACAAAAACCCGAGTTCATTTAACTGAACTCGGGTTTTTATCCGTTTTTGTCATCTGCATTTTTTAGACAAAAAATTGCACAATATAGTATAGGTCAATAACTTAATAAATGAGAATGAACTAAGACCTCTCTCCTCGATTATTCATATATAGGAATAAATTGAGGAAACGATAAAAGAAAACCAAACACAACAGAAGGAGAAAAGAAGCTTTGAAAGAGAATCTTATCACAATAACAGAAACCTACTTAAGAGTTCTCTGCAGAGAAGAAACCAACAAACGAAAACATGAAAGGGCTTTTATTTTGAAAAAAGCGAAAGAGTCCTCGATAGCAATAGAACTTCAATACAGAAAGGAGTATTATGGAAATAACAAACAATAAACTCAAGAAAACAGACAACTTGCGAAAATATAATGACCGCTTTGCAATGTGGCTCAAACAATGTGCCGAAGAATTATCCACCTCATACACCATTGATAAAACAACCGGAGAGCTTATCTCATCAAGTGTGGATCCCCAATCAGTTCTCAAGCGAGCGAGTCGTATATATGACTGCTTGAAATTTTGGAACTGGGACAAATACTCTTCCGCTAAAGTTTTGGACCTCAAGAGCGTTAATCGGTGTAAGGACTCACACTTTTGCCCGAACTGTGCAAAAATTGAAGCAGATAAATACATAAGCTCCGTAATGCCAATATTTGAAAGACTCGCTACTCAAGGATACTGCTTCTACTTATTGACACTTACGGTTCCCTCTATCAAACCCAAGAGCGACAATGACCTTCGCGAAGCGGTGGACAAGCTGTTTCAGGATTTTTCAAAATTCAAGAAACTGTATTGCCTTGACAGAAATGACAAAAATGCTTTTCATAATAGATCTGTTGATTTCGAGGGTGGAATTCGCTCTTTAGAAATCACACACAACTCAGAAGCAGGATTTCACCCTCACATTCATTGCATTCTTGTTACCAAGAGTAAAATTGATTGCTCGTTGTTAACGCCCAAGTATAAAGGAAAGTATAGTCACAAGCGTAAAGAATTTTTGCGCAAAAATGAACTCGAGTGCGAAATTGCAAAAATTTGGACTCTGATTCATTACAAAAATTATAGAGTATCAAATTTTGAGAATTATGTTTACGATCCTAAAAGCACTCACCCCACTATCAAAGATGAGAGGCGAAATGATATTAAAAATCTTGAAGTTAATTTCTGCGAAATCAGTGTAAATGATATTAAAAAAACTTTGCGTTACAATCTTAAAATAAATACCATAACATCCTACGAAGTATTCAAGCAAATATTTATTGCCATATCAGGCAGGCACACGCGCGAAAAATTTGGATGCATGCACAACAAAGAAAAAGAATCAAAAATTGCGATTTGTAACTTCAAGGAGCCATTACCACCCGAATGCGTAGGTGAACACGATTCGTTGTCAATTCGTAAAACGTCAGAACTCTATACCACATGGAAGCAATTCAAAAAAATATCACGTTTTAAAAGAGCCCAAAGCGAAAGTTCTCTTGAAAAAGACTGATGTTTGTTACAATTAGCCCCCTCCTTCATCCTCTCTGTCGTTTTTCTTGATCTTTTATTATTCTTTTACTCTCCCTCATTTATATCTTTTTAAGATAAGATACTATAAGATAATTATGACGGACTGGCAATCTATAGAATCTCCTTCACACTCTCTTTCACACTCTCCTTCCTCATTTTCCAATCAAGAAAATATGACAGAGTGATAATTCATCTAAAGCGAAGAGAATTAAAAGAAGGATGGAAATACGGTCAAGAAATGCGATGATTATGTATGCAAAATCAAGCCGATTCTCTTGTCAAACTCAAGCATTGCAAAGCAGAATCTCTCTTTAGGTGTCAATGTTATCTGTGACGGGTCGCCCTCACGGATCCTCATAGTGCGCCTGATTTCCTTCGGAATAACGACCCTGCCGAGATCATCAATTCTTCTAACAATTCCAGTGGCTTTCATATATATCAACCTCAACTTTCATCAATATACGGGAATGGCGCAGCGAAAAAGAAGATTACACTTCCCCGCGCAGATCTCAGTTCCCAACAAAATTTGCAATTTTTGCTTGCCAATTTAGTTTTTGTCGCAAAATGAAAAATATACATAGATCCACACCACAAAATCAAACCTTTTAAAAAACCACCGCAAAACACAGCCAAAGCAAAAAATAAAGGGCGCATTTCTGCGCCCTTTTGGGGTTAATTAGTCAATTATTTGAACACTATCATCCAATACATATGTATTAATCAAGCCGATAATGTATTCCTTTGTATAAAGACCTTTGGAAATACCAACCTTCATAACGGGAATATTGTATTCTTCGAATACAGAGATATCACAATATTCTTCCCATTCGCTGAAGTCATACAAACCGTATTTTTCAATATCTGCCTGCATTTTTTCAGCATCATACATAAGGTTTGTACCGAAATCGAAGGAGTTGATTACATCAACAAGAACGTGTGTTACTGACAATGTATCTTCTGCAACATAGTTAAGAGTACCGTTTGTAACGATATCATACTTGTAACCACCATCTTCTACAGTTACTACATCAACAAGCTTCTTAGTAGAAATATTTCCGTAAGCGTCAACTGCTACAAAGTTGTGACCAATAAACTGTTCATAGTTAAGGTGATCAATGTTTACATACTTGTTCAAATCAAGGTCGAATATACCATGTTCATTAATTGTAACAAGCTCTGTTCCATCATCAAATACAAATGTGTTCTTATAGTAGTGCTCACTATAAGTTCTTACAACGATAATTACGTTTTCAGCAGTAAGCTTGCCCGTAAGATGATCGAATGACATTACCATATCACCCTGTCTAAGTTCTTCAACAGGCTTCTTTGTACCGTCAGCAAGCGTTATCAGCGTGCCTTCAGCGAGGCAAGAGGTATCACTACCACTACTACTACCTAATGCCCAAGTAACAGTTACATCTGTATCATTAGTAACTTCAGAACCACTATTGCCTGTATACGAAACGCTTGTAATTGTACATATGTTTTGACTCGATGCTTCTGTAGGCTTGTCATTTAATGCACCATCAGTAATAAAATACACATCACCATCCGTTTTAATGACAGCAGTTTTTGTTCCTGCTGATGATCCTGAAATTTTACTTAAGTTTACTGTTAATACTCTACCATCATTATAAGTAATCGTAATAGTTGACGCAGTAGTAAATACATTAACGTTATCAGGTGTCAAGGTTGCAGATGCAATGTTCGAAGTTAAATCAACAGTTGTACCAGCACCTGTATTATCATAATCAGTAACAGAAATAGCGTCAAGGAAGTTTATCCTGAGCTTATAGTCTGTAAGGTTAACTGTTGTATAAACACCATCCAATGCTGTTTTAGTAATATTAACCACTGCATTCTTGATATCTGCTGCTTTAACAGTTAGGTTAAGAGGAACCGCATATGTTCTGGTGATACTCTTTGAAATAGTTTCACCCATATTGTTGTAGAAGATGTTGTCATTCACAGTAAATTCAAGTGTATAACTACCGAGTGCAGAAAGTGTAACAACTCCATTTGTTGCTGTCAACGCATTTCCGGAAGAATCTTTACAAACAGCCGTAACAGCATAATTAATACCGTCATACTTATAGATAGTTGCAAGCTTGGTCAAATCGAGTGTAAGAGCATCATCTCCATCCTGATAAAGAGCAGTCACACAATTCTTATCCCCATACAAGTAACGTGTATCTTCGCTACCGTCATAAGAAATTTCCTGATTGCCAAGATCAAAATCAAACCTCGGAATATAATCGCCATTCACTGTCGATCTATCAGCATTTTCACAATTGCTATAAATCTGCTCAGAAGTAGCTTCCTGAAGTGAGTAAACTTTGCCATCTTGATTCAACATTGAAACATTGCCAAACTTATATGGTAAACCAGTATTGTTATTAACATTAGCATCAACATTATTCAAATAAATAATACCAAGATTAGACGAAGGTACTCCATCTATGGTGTGGTTAAACGCAGTAGCATCAAGAGCAGTTTGAATAATTGTTTGTGCAGTACTATTAGTTACATTTTCTTTATCTTCAGCCGTTACCCAGTTATACTGCTTGAAGTTTCCATTCAAGACAATTGTAGGATTGGTTTCCGTATCGGGACCGACGATGATACCTGCACCAAGCATCACAGCTGAAGTATCGCCAATGGTCGCATTTACGCGATACTGAATCGTTGTAACGTTTTCGAGAGTAACAGTAGATGCATTTGTGCTTTGAATTTGGATGTTCGCCAACGTGCCGCATTCAGTGATAGTATCTGCAACTGTTACGTTGCCGCTATCAATAAAGATATTGTTTCGACCGCCGTAAATATAGCAGTTAGATATTGTCGCGTTATCCTTTGCCACAACTGCCGAAAGCTGATAGTGATATCTCGTTTTTACAGTACCATCTGAGGTAGTTTCTTCACTATAAGTACCTTGTTTCACCTCATCGTAGTAGAGATAGGAAACGGGGTAAATAGTTGCCTTAATTCTAAGGTTATCGAGTCTGCCATTTTCGGACACTGTTACAACACCCTGTCTCAAACCGTTATTAAGATACTGACCGTTTCCAGTATAGTTAAGTGTAAATCCGTTTCCAAAAACAGTATATTCACCGGATACAGTAAATCCACCTGAAATATTATTAAGAAGAACAACGTTATTAGCCGTCGCACTCATTGCTCCCGTTGCGTTAACTGCATCAACAACTTCGAGATAAAGTTCAGTAGGTATGCAATAATCATTATCCGTAATTGTTACCTTAACAACGCCTGTTCCGCTGAACTGGATAGCATTGTTAGAATATGTGCCGCTTGCGCTTGTGCCGTTAACTGCCTCAACAGTTACACTAACTGTACCAACAGTTACGCCGTCTTTAGCCTTGAAAAGCTTATCAATAGCAACCGTACCGCTATTACCTACGCGATGCAAGAAGTCACCATTGTTCATTACAACATCAAACTTTACTTCGGGTTCACGATCCTTTACAGCAACCTCAATTGTCGTAGGTGTGCAGAAGTAGTAGTCCTGAATTGTAATTTCGATATTACCTGTGTTTTCGAATGAGATTGTACCCTCTGCCCACTCATTTCCGCGAGTAAATGTTGCAATTACGTTTCCGTTTTCATCAAGATTGTTAATTGTTACGTTAACTGAACCATCAACAACATCAATACCACACTCTTCAAGATAAGTAAAGATTTCTCCAAGTGTATATTCTCTATTAGTTGTAAGTTCTTTAATTTCGCTCATAAACTTCTCAACAGAAGCTTCGTGATCACCCGCTGTGATATCCATATTTTCAACACCCTCGTAGTCCGTAAGACCCTTAGATGTCACACCCCAGCCGTAGCCGGTGAAAAGCTGGTTGAACTCGCGATAAATAAGCTGCTTATCCTCTTTAAGAGTTTCAACACCGCCTACGATTTCAGTAGGATTGGGGTTATCTGTATCAGCAACGTCGTGGAAATGCTGAACACCATTCACGAAGTGATAGCAAGTAGCATATTCTGCTCCGTCACCGTGAATCCACATACCGTTTGCATCCTTCGCTTTTACTACAACGTAGTTAACTCTACCGGATGTGGGAATAGCGGTTGTGTTGCCTTCAAGATCGGTAACAGTCTTATTTGCAACGTCAACAGAAGCTACCTGTTCAAGACGGCTGAACTGGTGATCGTGTGTATAAGATGCAAGCGAGTTTGCAACAAGCTCGCAATAGTAGTAGTCATTCCAGTCACCAAAATGCACCGTACAACCGCTTGCTGTGATGCCGTCCATATTGGGGTAAACGTGACCGTCGATTGTCACATTTTCACGCACGGAACCGATAAGCATACCTGTGTAGCGGTACGCATAGTACTGATAGTTCGCGCAAACGTCATTATAAACGTCCATCTGCGCCGCCACGTGGCAGTTTACAAAGTCGATACCTGCATTCTTGGGGGTACCTGCAGAAGTCTGTCCGCTTGTGGGATAGTACTGACCGACGATACCGCCGCACGCAACGTCATAAGAGCCCCAAAGAGCACTTATTTTGTTGGAATTGTCAACTGTAATATTAGTAAATGTAGTATTCAAATTTTCTTCCTTCGCATACCAACCAACGCAACCGACGATACCGCCGTTGCCGATGTTGTAAACGCGAGGATTACAATTTGTAATAGCAATATTTTCGAAGGTCGCGCCGTCCGCATAAGCCGCGATAACACCCGTTGTCGCGATCTCGCCGTCGGAGCTGAAGTTATCAACGGTCAAATTCTTAACCGTACCGCCATAGACCTTACCGAAAAGGCCCATACCGTCGCGGTAGTACTGCTCCTCGGGAGCGTACCAGTTGTGGTCGCCCTTCATTTCCCAAGTATTCTGATAGAAATTGGAAATAGTATTACCGTTACCGTCGAAAGTACCCTCAAAGGTATAGAAACCACTGGAAATTGCTGTGTTTGACTTTTCGTAAGTACCTTCGCTATTCCAATAACCAATGGGATAGAATACTAAACCATTCTCGGATTCCAAGTCACCGATATTTACGTCAGCAACAAGCTTGATATACTTACCACTAAAGGTATCATTATGGTGTTCATCACCGTCGCTGTCCGTATATGTAATAAGGAAATTTCCCTCCTTATCCTTCGCCATACCACCAACAATTGCACTAAGAGCTGCAAGCTGGTCGGCATTCGCGATAATATAATCGGGCTCACCCTCTGCTACGGGCGCAACCGCATTTGTATACCAAGAATAATCTCTGTTGCCTTCCCACTTCGCAGGCTCTGCCACAAGTGCAATTTCCGAGAAAGAAGCAAGGTGAAGCACCACGTCACCCGTTGCGGGGTCGTAGTTAAAGCTGTTATGAACAGGCGCATCACCGTCGGCAAGGAGTCTCATCTCAACAGTTGCCGTGTCCTCAACGTGGTAGAGCTTGTAGTTACCCATATTAAGTCCAACGGGAAGGAATTCCGCAATCGCGATCGAAATAACCGCGGTGTTATCGTCCGCAAGATCCTGAACGTGCACGTCAAAGGATCTCGTTTCCTCGTTTTCCTCAAGTGTGATGTTCGCGCCACTCTGCGCAAGCTTGTTCACGTTGAGATCAGCCGTGCTTGTTCCCTGCGCGAACTTTGTACCTGCAGGAACTGTCGCAACGATAGATCCGTCAGCGCTTGTCAAGGTGACGTCAGCGGTAAGTCTGCCGTCAGCGTCAAGTGTAACGGGCGCAGAAGCCGTGTTCTGCTCGGGAAGCTCGGGCCACTTTGCATCCTCGTCGTAATCGGGGCCAAAGCTGTCCTCTTCCTTTGCAAGCTGAGTAGCAACAACCTTGATATCGAACGCTTCAAGTCCGATTCCCTGGTATTCGTTGCCGGCATCCTCCTGCATATGAAGCGCGATACCGAGGTAAGCGCACTTACCGGCATCAAGAGAGCCGTATGTAGTTTGTGAAAGTGTGTTAATAAACTGATCGAGTGTACCGACCTTTGTCCAACCGTCGAGATCTCTCGTCGCATTTGCATAAGAAAGCTCCGTTTCGCTGGGGAGAACGTAAACGTCGATCACCTCTGCGAGCTTGGAAACAGCAGCATCGGAGATAAATCTTGCCTCCCACTTGAGGGCAAGAGTTCCCTCGTTCTCGACCTTAAGGAAAGTCACGTCAGTGTAGCCGGGCTCCCACTTATCGTAGAAGAAAATAGGATCCTGGTCATTTTTTATCGAGTACCAAACGCCAAGCTTCTCGTCAAGCACCTCAAGATCGACCTTGAGGCTACCTGCAACGATCTTGTTGCCGCTGCTCGTAACGCTATCAGTGAACCACGCGAACGTAGTGCCCATAAACATCGTAATGCAGAGCAAAAGCGCGAGCAAGCTCGATAAAAACGCTTTTTTAGTAGTTTTCATCTCAAAACTGTCCTTTCTTTTATATAGCAATAAAATTATAATCCACTCGGGTGAATAAAAGATATAAACGCCGCGAAAACCACGAATTTATACCCTTTATTCACCCCCACACCCGCAGGTGTGGGGGATATTTTTGTTTGTTTTGCGTTTTAGAGGTTATTGTTTTGTGGACCAAGAGCCAGTAGCATTACCACTTGACCAAGTGTTCATTTTCCAAAGATTCTTTCCATCTGTAGGAATAGTAAGATCAACTGACTGATTCCACCTATTATCCCAGTTATTGTTTGTATTGGAACCATTCATACGACATACAATAACAGAAGTGTATTTTGCGTCAATCCAACACTTGTATACTCCATCAGAGTATTTGTCGGTAAGATCATACCAAGTATCTCCACTTCCAAATACATAAATTGCGGGTCTAGCACCATCAGAGAACCAATTGCTGTGAGGCTTGAAGTAGAGTTGTTTATATCCGTCATAATTCGTGCTCATATCAAAAGTTGACTCATTAATCTCAACTTTTCCCTCTGTATTCACTGATTTTGCACTATACATTACACCATCAGTAAGCCCTATAGCACTAATATCAACTGTTTGCTCACGTTCACCAGTGCCATTGTTCTTCTCACCACTTATAATAAAGCCATCAACATAAGCAGGAAGTTCATATTTATAGTACTCAAACGTTCCATCATATCCTACCAATGTCATATCTTCGCCTGGAAAGCTCAAATTAATCCAAGTCTGAACCTCTTCCTTATTAACATCTTCATACCAATAATAAAGCTTAACTTCGTCCCAAAGATAATTATTTTTAAAGTATATTGTGTTTGTAAACTTAGTTGAAATAGTCACACCATCATGTTTTGCCTGACCATAAACTCCCTGACCACCGCCATAAAGCTGGTTGAAAGGAATTTCTACGACACCTGTATTTTGTGAACCATCAGTAATTTCTTTACCGCCGATTACAGGAACACCGTATCTTGCATTACCAAAGGCTGCATTGTGCTCACCTGCTTCTGCTCTTACCCAAGGATAATTATTTCTCCAAGAATCATCTTGGTTATCATACTTATAGTAAGTGTAATCAGTCCAAGCACCGTAATATACCTTAACGTTATTACATGTCAAGAAAGGAGCATATGCCAAATGAGGATCGTCAGGATCAGACATTTCTGTTTGACCAATCAGCATACCACAACGACGATAAGCATACCATTGATAAGCAGCAGTAACATCACTAAATACATCAAGCTCTGCGCCAACGGTCATATTAGTCATAGAAACAGTTGCATCACCGTACTTACCACCAATAACACCACCGATAGCAGGGTCAAATGTTCCCCAAAGTGCAGAAATTTTAACTGATGTGTCAACTATGATATTAGTAAATGTATGAGTACCGTTTACTTCACCGACAACACCACCAGTATAACGGTTATAGTTGGCAATCTTTGAGTCAGTGATGATAATGCTTTCGAAGTTACAAGTGCCATAAGCATATCCAACGAGAACGCCCATATCAACGCACTCAAAAACAATGTCAGCACCACAAATTGTCAAGTTCTTAATTTCAGCATCTACTACGGATGCAAACAATCCCGCACCTGCTGTAGAATATGTATACGTATCGTATACACCAGGATTAGGGTCAAGATCCCAACCGTTCTGCTTGAGATTATAAATAGAATAACCCTGACCGTCAAAAATACCCTTGAACACTCTATTGTTAGTTTCGCTTTCGTAACCAAATCCAATAGGATCAAAAAGAATATTCATAAGATTGATATCCTTACCAAGCTTTACTGTCTTGCCATCGAAGGAATCCTGTGTAACTTCATTCCAAATCCACACACCATCTGCGACTGTGTAATAACCACCGTCTACAATAGCTCTAAAACCTGCAAATTCTGCAGCAGTATCAAGTGTAAATGACATTGAAGTTGTATTATACCAACCAATATCATATGTTCCAGTCCATTTATCTGCATCAGTATTTACCGCCGAGAACACCGAGAAATTATCAACGTAAAGCACAACTGCGCCTGTTGCAGAGTCATATGTAAACTGGTTATTGATAGCAAAATCTTCAACGCTGTTGACTCTCGTCATCTGAGTGTCCTCGTGGTAGAGCTTAAGCTCCGTCTCACCAAGACCCGCGTCAAGAATCTTGCCGATATAGACCGTAATGCACTTTGTGTTGTCGTCTGCGATACCCTCAATGTGAATATCATAGCTCTTTGCATCGTCAGCAAAGTTTCCGTTGCCGTCAACACCCTTACCGGAGAATTCAAGCTCTGTCACACCGTCAGCAAGCTTAACACCTGCGGGAACTACCGCATACGCACCGGACTCGTGACGAATGGTAACGTCCTCAGCAAGCTCGCCATTAATAATACTAACGTTAGCAAGAGACTGCTTTACCTCAAAGTTCATCTCACCCTCGGGCCACTCTGCATCATTGTCGTAATCGGGTCCGAAGCTGTCATCCTCATGGCTCATCTGCGTTGCAACGATCTGAATATCGAATGCTTCAAGTCCGATTCCCTGGTACTCGTTGCCTGCGTCCTCCTGCATATGAAGCGCGATGCCGAGGTATGCTAACTCGCCTGCCTCTTCAAGATAACCGTAGGTCGTGTCAGAAAGCGTGTTGATAAACTGATCAAGCGTACCAACCTTCTGCCAACCGTCAAGGTCGCGTGTCAAATTGTTATATGAAAGCTCCGTCTCGCTCGGAAGTACGTATACGTCGATTACCTCCGCAAGCTTTGAAACACCGTTCGAAGAGCTGAATCTCGCCTGCCATTTAAGCGCAAGATTGCCCTCGTTTTCGACCTTAAGGAAGGTCGCGTTCGTGTATCCGGGCTCCCAATTCTCATAATTGAATATCGGGTCGCTGTTTTCCTTTACGGAATACCAAGCTCCCGTTGCTTTGTCGAGCACTTCAAGGTCAAGCTT
>CALGCW010000075.1 GCA_937884385.1 uncultured Clostridia bacterium
CAAGGCTAAAGGTTATGATTCTTTTACATAGTTTTTTCATTGTATTCCTCCATTCAGCACAGAGGACTATAATCCTTGTGCTTTACTTCGTTATTTAAAACACTCTGTGCTTTAGAAGTTATCTATTACTATCCTGGGCAGCATTACAACGCACGGTTACGCGATTGCTGCCGCCGGGAGTACAGGTATATAGCGAAAGATCAAATCCGCTTGTAATCATTTCTTTTGTTGCATTTTTGGGCAGGGTTTCCAACAAAACCACCTCGTAGTAATGCTCTATATTGTTTATATCGGTAAAAACAACAATATCACCCGCTTGCAGCTCGGAAAGTCTGCCAAAGTGTGATTTATAGTTATGTGCTGCAATTACAAAATCTTTTTCATAATACGTTCCGTAATAATGACACGGCGCTTTTTTTAGTTTTGCATAGCTCCAATCTGTCAGAACCGGTAGTTCCAAATCTAAAACAGGCACAGAAAGAATACCGATACAATCATAACCGTCTACCTTTACAGTTGCCATTTCTGCAGGTGCCGTTTCTGTATCATCAGGCACTGTCTGCTCCGTGGGGAACTCATCGATGATATTTTGTACATCATCGAGAAGGTCTTGGGCAATCTCTTCTGCGTGCTTATCTTCCCATCGATTATATGCTACAAAGCCAACAGAACTTATTATGCAAATGGCACCAAGCAAAACACAGATAATACCTATCCACTTACGCATTTGTTTTCCTCTTTTTCTGCAAAAGCACAATACCGGCGGCAATTAAAAGCATACCGCTAATAGCAAGTACGGGAATCGGCCATGTTAACTGACCGGTTTGTATCAGGGTAGAGGTGTTTGTAACGGTGAAAGTATATCCGTTTTGCTTATAGGTCGCGGTAAAACCTTTTGGCACGTCCACCTCTTTGACACTATATGCATCGCTTTCTGGCATATCTGAATAAGTTACTTGCCAATTATTTTGTGCGTTAAGGGTTGCTGTTTTGACCACATTACCGTTTCTGAGCAGCTGAACAGTGACACTATCCGCCGCCTCGGTGGATTTATCGGTATTCCATACTTTCTTGATGGTAATATCAGTAAGCCTTGCAACCTCTGTTTTTGGAGAAGCGTTCACATCATAAACATATCCTTCAGCGTTTTTGCCGGGTACTGTTACCATAAACGGAGTACAGGGAGCAAATCCCTCCACGGTTCCAGTCTGCCTGATAAAATATAAACCTAAAGCGAGATCTTTGCAAGTTGCCGTTCCATTCTTATCGGTGGTTATTTTGATAGATGATACATTGTGTTCTAAGACATACGCATCCAATTTGATTGCAAGGGACGGATCATCAATGTTAATTCCGGAGTTTTCAAAGGCGTCGGTGTAAACGTAGCTTAAATTTCCATTCGTATTCATACGAACTGTTGCCACATAATACACGCTAAGCTCTGCACCGACGATTGGCTCTTTATCATACTGTTCCGTCAGCGTTACAGAAATAGATCCGTTCTTTTGAGGATCAAACTCCTGCGCAAAAGCTGTGAGTGAACAGCTTAGAATCAGTAATATTGTCACACACAAGGTTAGTATTCTACGGCGCATGCTCTGTGCCTCCTTCCTCTTTTTCCTTCTGCTGCGTATTTTTCGGCGGCTCTCTGTACTTAACAAGTA
>CALGCW010000076.1 GCA_937884385.1 uncultured Clostridia bacterium
TTGCTTCACCACGGCCATAACTGCCTTGCAAACCAACAAACCATACACGGTTTGCAAAAGTCTCATTTAATGTCTGCAAGAAATCTTGCATCCAAACAGTAATATCTATCACCCAAGTCACCTCCGTCAAATTGGAATTTGTCATTTATAATACTTATCTATGCCGCCATAGCCAACTATCATTTTCCCGTCATGAGTCTTTTTCAAAAAGCTTTCAAGCCGCTTTTTGAACTCATCGGGACGTTTCCTTGCCGCATCGATATAAGCAATTCGAATTCGTTTATACGGCTCAGAGAATTTTCCGTAGTTTTCCCACGCGACCGCATCCACCTTTATCGCATCAAGGATATCGGTTGGAAACACATACGGCTCTCGAATCAACGGCAACACACTATCCCTTATTCTTGGATGGAGCATTCCTTGTTCGTCAAGCCAAATCAGTCTTTCTATGTTTGGGCGTGAGTAGGGGCTTCCCTTTTTTCTCGGTGTAAACCGTTGCGCGCGATGCGTAGGATCGATGTGCTTAATCGTGCTGTCGATCCAACCAAAGCAAAGAGCCTCTTCAACCGCATCGTTATAGGAAAGCGCTTTATCGCCTGATTCCTTCATCGGAAAAACAAACCAGACCTCACTTTCGGTTTCAAAGTGTTCTGCAAGCCACTCGCGCCATACTTCTCTTTCACTTGTGTAAAAAGTTTTCATTTTTAACCTACAAATTTGTATTTAACTATAAGACCACTTTCCCTTTCGCAATAAAATAAACTTCTTGCATTACCGCAATGGTTGCAAGTACACATATTGTCGCAACGCTAAAGGTGGTTTCAACAAAAGTAAGCGTAGGCGGCAAAAGGAACAAAGCAAATCCTGTTATTTTATTTAACACGCTATGTATTGATATTAGTTTTTTCTTGCGAATAAAAACTAACGCAATATTAAATATCTTAATCAAAGCAATAATAATAATCCACACCCATAGCCATGCAGGTATGTGTATTAGGGGTAGTATTTTTACTCCGCATACGAACATAAAAACGAAGTCAGCAGCCGTATCAAGTTTTGCTCCAAAATTACTAACTGCTCCCGTCTTTCTTGCAATCGTTCCGTCAATCATATCGGTAAGTCCGCAAAACATATAGAGTACGTAAAACCAAGCCGATGTTAAAGGAATGAACAGAAGAGGCAAACTAAATGCAACTCTGCTGCCTGTAATAATGTTTGCGATATATTTCTTCATAAATTTAAATCTGATCAACTGTTGCATTTGAAATCAATATCCGCTTTTCTTGCCTGAGCGCACAGATCCTTTGTCTGCAGTTTATACTCCTTGCCGTCCTTGATAAAATGCGTTCCGCATTGTCTGAACTCGAAGGACACGTTTTTTCGGATGCACTGCTCTCGGATATCAAGCACCCAAGCGTAATCGAGCGGTCTTGCGTTCGTGTCCGATTCACCGCCGACCACCACAAGCTCAATATCATCAAGATAACGTTCCATGTCAATGGCTTCTATAAGAGGCTGAGCCGTTATGCACTTATGCTTGATTGGGAGCTTTGAAAATATACCGAGCTTATAGTCTGCGTTCTTTTGGTTCTCGACCGTACAGCAAACCACCACGTTATCATAGCCGTCCCCCCAATCATCGGGGATGCAGTCCATAAATCTGTCGATACGCTTTGTGAGAAACAGAAAGGTGCAATCCTCTCGCTCCTTTATCATCTGCCAGCATTCGTGACGCCACGCGTCCGCTTCTTCAATAAGAAAATCGGTGGAAAAGCAGGTGTATACAATGCCTGATTTCATTTTGTAATTGCCGTTTTTCAGGCGTTCTATGGGCTTTGCAAAGTCCTTTGTCTTTTCGATAATACTCGTATCAACTCCGCGCTTTGCGTCGCCCTTGTGGATATAGCAATAGAGACAGCCGTCGCTGCACTTTTTGCAACCTCTCCACGGATTCCACATTGCCATAT
>CALGCW010000077.1 GCA_937884385.1 uncultured Clostridia bacterium
TCTCTGAAAAGTCCAACACGTCTGACAGCGTAGGAATTGTCTCGCCGCGGAAGGACTCGTTCATCCACGAGCCGTATTCGTACTCTCTTGCCTGCGCCAAGGTAACGTCGCGTATCAATGCGTCGGGCGCGTTGCCGTTCTTATCTCTTGCGGTGCGCTTTAAGGAATGGTCGTGTAGCATCACGAACTCACCGTCCGCGGTGTATTTGGGGTCAAGCTCGATGATGGCGTATCCCTCATTCACCGCCGCGCGAAAGGCTATCATCGTGTTTTCGGGATAGTCGGAGCTTACACCTCTGTGTGCTTGTAATTTTGTCATTGGGGGGCTCCTTTTTGTGTTTGATAATGTAGTGAGTATGCTGCGTGTATCGGTTATCGCGATTGTAAACAGCTCCGTAATTAAAATAACATATATATAAAATGAATCAAAACTATCAGCACAAGCAGACAAATGGCTGTCATGCCAATAAAAGCACCGAACCCTAATTTTTTGCGTCTCTCTTTGTTGCGAAAAGCGTGTAACATGAGAGTAGCAAGAAAAAATAAAATTTCTACCAGTAAAAGAGAAAAAATAAGACACAAAGGGATTTTTTGATTATATGTGTCTACAATAAAATCCAATCCCCTATGCCGTGCAAAGGTAACCTCAAGCACCTTGCTAGTAATGGTGAATACGTTTTCGCCCAAAGTATATGTCCAAACACCGATTTCGTTAGGAGCTATGATGCCGTAAAGCATATACTTGGCAAGCTCTCTGATTTGCGGTTTCAGTGTTTCACGAACGAGTATTTCACCAAGAACCTTATTGCCGATGATATTTTTTATTGCCGATGATATTTTTCTTGAAAAATTCAACTTCTTCAAGAAGTTTGTCAGCAAGCTTCATCTGATGACGGATGAGCTCAACGGAAGTATCATCATCACCCGGACGAAGCGATTTTGCAGAAACAATCTGCAATTGTTTTGCGCCGAATTTTTCTGCATATCTACTGTAAAGCAGGGTGGAATCCACAACACCGTTCTTTTTGTTCTCGGGGTCCTGAACAAAGTTTTGAGCAAATACATCCAAAGCGGCTGTGTCAGGCTTATTCTGGCTATAGAAAACTGAATATTCGCCGGCGGAATTCTTTACAGCGATGCCGTGCTCCTTAGCGTAAACAAAGGCGGTCTTGATTTCGTCATAAATTGACAACTCGTCTTTGTTAGTATATTCAATAACGCCTTCCTTTGCTCTGAACCACTGGGAGGGAACCATCAATGCGGGATATTTCTTCATTTGAGGAGTTACGGTGTCATTTTCGTTTATATGCAAACCGGGCTCCTTGAATGTATAATAATCCTTTTCGTACTTGACAATTGTACCATGAATCCACATAGGCATACAAGCATACATCGTATAGCTATATATAGCATTATTGTCGCTACTGCGGAATATGTTGCGAGCCATTGGGTTGCCGGATGTGTTCTGTCCCTTGAACGCAGATTCAAACAAAGGACCCCAAACAGCATCTTTATTAGCTGCAAAAGCAGAAGGAATTACGAGATAACGGTAGCAAAGCTTCTTGAGCTGAGACCAACTAATGCTTTCCCAAACGTTGCACATAGGCTCAGACAAAGCATTAACGTGGTGTACCAATGCCTCGACAACTTGTGCTTTTTTATTTTGGGGCTCCAGACCATACGCTTGGTCAAGATAATCCGCCATGGAACGTTTAGTAATGTTGTCAAATGCTTTGTAGGTGTTGATGAATTCGCGGAATCTGTCAACACAAACAACTTTTTCTGTGGAGATCTGCCATATATCGCTCTTCTCAACCATTTCTCTGGTGAGGTCGCCGACAAAGTTATTAATGCCGGTGTCACCCAATCTTCTCAGTTCTTCATCAATTGTAGAAGAAACAGCAGCCTTCAAGGGAAGGAAGATAGGATCGGTAAGGGCAAAGATGCTTCCCTGCGGAGCGGGAATTCCGTCGGCGGGATTAAGCGCACGCTTTGCATCCATAGAATTCTTGATAGTGATATCGCCGATTTTTTCGAAGAGGTCGATCAAAGAAAGGTAATACTCATTCAAGCTGCTCTTGATCTTATAAACGATAC
>CALGCW010000078.1 GCA_937884385.1 uncultured Clostridia bacterium
GACATAGAATAATGGATAGCCTGCTTGAAAAGAAATTGCAGGCAAAGGGAGCTGTACTGATAGAAGGCCCCAAATGGTGTGGAAAGACCACAACAGCAGAGGAGGTTGCAGCCAGCAAAATATTGTTGGCTCGAACTGATGTAAAGAACAACTTCAAAAGTCTTTTGGAAATAGATACAGATGCAGCTTTATCAGGAGATACACCTATGCTTATTGATGAATGGCAAACCGTACCCAAGTTATGGGATGCTGTAAGATACACTGTTGATCATCGTCGTAAAATGGGGCAGTTCATTTTAACAGGCTCAGCCGTTCCCGACAAGGAGGCTGAAGAGGAAAGAGAACATTCCGGAACAGGAGGCTTTGCTTGGTTGACTATGCGACCTATGACCTTGTTTGAATCTGGTGAGTCGAACGGAAAGGTAAGTCTTGGCAATTTGTTTACTGCTCCAGAAAAGATATTGGAGAAGAACGAACTTAAATTGCAAGATATAGCTTTCTTGATTTGCCGCGGTGGTTGGCCTATGGCTATTGGATTACCTGAAGAGGCGGCATTGGAACAAGCGTTTGATTACTACGATGCAGTAACCAAGGAGGATATAACCAAAGTTGATGGAGTCAAACGAGCTTCAGAGCGTGTGCAACGCTTAATGAGAGCTTATGCCCGACATCAAGGAACTCAAGCATCAATTGCCACATTAAAAGAGGATTTGAAAAATAATGATACTGCCACACTTGATGATGATACTATAAGTTCTTACCTCGAAGCTCTGAGGAAAATATTTGTTGTAGAAGATATGCCAGCATGGAATCCTAATCTTCGTTCAAAAACTGCAATTCGCACAGCAAACACACGCTATTTCGTTGACCCATCTATTGCAACGGCTGCATTAGGTTTGGGACCAGCCGATTTAATGAACGATTTGAAAACAATGGGCTTCTTTTTTGAAGCAATGTGCGTAAGAGACCTGCGTGTATTTGCAGAAGCATTAAACGGTAAAGTGTTCCATTATCGAGATAAAAGCGGTTTAGAATGTGATGCAGTTGTACATCTTCGTAACGGGCAGTATGGACTTATTGAAGTCAAACTCGGAGGCGAGACCTTGATAAACGAAGGTGTAGAAACACTGACTTCATTAGCCAAGCAAATTGACACAACACGTATGAAAGCACCTGCCTTTAAGATGATATTAACGGCAACTGGCGAACATGCCTATCGTCGTCCGAAAGATGGAATTTACATTGTTCCAATAGGATGTTTGAAACAATAATTCATTGCACAACAAAGAAAAATAAGGTTAAGATCCAATGAATTATCTTTAGATTGATTAATATTTAACAAAAAAAACGGTCTAACTCTACTCAAGAGTTAGACCGTATTCAATATTAATATCTGATTATTTATTGTAAGTTACAGTATAAGTAGGTCTGCCATCTGTATGAGTACCCTTTGTGATCTCATAACCAGTAGGAATTACAAGTCCATTCTCATTGAATGTCTGGCCGTCGAGCATCGCACCCTGGTAGTAGCTCCAAGGACGGAGATAGTTAGGTGTGGTAGGAAGCATACAGCCTTCATCACCCCAAGCAGGGTTAGCACCTACGAATGTACCGCCATAAACCTTGAACAAGTTAGATGACAAATTCAATAGTAACTGAACGTTTTCCTTGATTGCAACTCTGACCGCATTCTTATCTCCTGAAATGCCACGTTTTGCAATATCATCAGTTGTCTCAGTAAATTCTTTTGTACCGGCAAGAATCTCATCAATATCAGCTGCGTCAGTGTTATAATAACCACCGTCGAAGTAACCACCGTTGATAGTCACAGTTTGTGAACCCCAAGGAGAAACCTTAGCACCTACAAAGAAAGCACCTACTTGGTTGACTGGAGTGTTTGCAGGAATATTTCTTACAAATGTACCATTTTCAATCACTACATCACCGCCTGGGAATATGAGGCTAACAGATGGATCGTTTATTTCTACTGTACCATTACCAGTGATAGTAAGAGTAGAACCCTTATATGTGTAGAAAGCGGGGTCTACTGATGTACCTTCCAAAGTGATAGTCTTTCCATTCATATCAAGGTAAACCTCTTTGCCCTCTGCTACATTTAGTCGTCCGTCGAGCTTAACGTCGTTAACAAGAATAACTGTACCACCATTTGCAAATGCCGTTACCATCTCTGCGGATGTTGTAGCAAGAGTTACATCATTTGCAACTACATACCATTTGTCGCCACTCTTCACAGCCTTATAGCCATCAGCAACCCAAGCCGAAGGATCGAATCCGAAAGTACCACCCTTGATAATAACAGTACCATCGCCCAAGATACCGGCTGTGTATCCGCTGCGTGTAGAAGCCTTACCGAAGTTACCACCATTTACATACGCAGTTGTACCAAGACCGGCATAGATATAAGCACGCTTCTGATTCTGAGTTTTGTTGAAATCAAAATTACCATCGTTGATGGTTAATGTACTACCTGCTCCCTCGAGATAGAACAAATATCTACCCGAAGTGCTTGTTGTATTAACGTCCACCGAACCGCTATTGAATGTGAGAGCTGCCCCGTCTACTACACCAATAGCACCTCCTTTCGACTTTAAGTTAATATCGTTGAGAACAGAAGAACCACCACGAGCCACAATACCATAGTCTGCAGCGCTACCGGCAACAAAATCATAGCCATTCATGTTCAGAATCATGCTGTTGTAAATCGCTAACTGAGGACGAGTAAGAGTATCTTCGCCAGTCAGGTAGATATCCTCAGTAGCGTCATAAGTACCGCCATACAAAGCAGCCTTGTGAAGCTCATCAAGCTCTAATGCAGGCTCGTCATATTCAGGATCGATAGTAACGTTAACATCAACGTCGCTTGTGAAAAGCTGACCATAGATGTTTGTGCGATAGTTACGCTGAACAGGTACAGAACCTACGGTA
>CALGCW010000079.1 GCA_937884385.1 uncultured Clostridia bacterium
TGAAGCTGAGCTCGCCCTTGCCCTCTCTGCGATCGATCTGCTCGACCCGGACGGAGATGCGAACAGATGCGAGATAATCAAAAACATTCTCTGCCTTGGAATGCCCGCGAGCGTGAAGCGTGTTTTGGAAAGTAAAAAAGATAAAGAATAATTTTTAGGAGTAAGATAGATGAAAGATCCATATCAGGTGCTTGGTGTACAGCCAAGCGCGACAGACGAAGAAGTTAAGGACGCATACCGCGCTCTTGTTAAAAAATATCATCCCGACAAATTTGCAGACAGTGATCTTGCAGAGCTTGCTAACGAAAAGATGAAGGAGGTCAATGCCGCATATGACGAGATCCAGAAGATGCGCAATAATCGCACAAGGGATCAAAAGAATAACGGCTTTAACCCCGGTTCATCCTCAAGCAGTGAGTTTTATACGAGAATACGCCAGCTGATCAACTCGGGCAGTATCTTTGAGGCAGAGCAGATGCTCATCTCATCGCCCCAGGAAAAGAGGGGTGCAGAGTGGAATTATCTGTACGCCTGCGTTATGGTCAAAAAGGGATACTATGCAGATGCGCAGAGATATTTCGATATTGCCTGCAGTATGGAGCCGGATAATCGCGAATATCAGAACGCAAGAGAGATGTTCCGTGCGAGAAGCGAGCAATACGGCTCGTACAGAACCTATCAAACAAGCAACGGATGCTGTGATCTTGATTGCTGTAGCTCTCTTATCTGTGCAGACTGCTGCTGTGAATGTATGGGCGGTGACCTCATTCGCTGCTGCTGATGGGTGGTCGCTATGGCAAAAAGAAAAACATCCTTTGATAAGCGTATAGTTGTGGCAGGCGTTCTCGTTGCGCTCTCTGTGATAATTCTTTATCTCGGGTGTGCCATCGAGGTGCTTGATCTGACGATGAGCGCAATGGTATCATTACTGCTGGTTATTATAGTGATTGAGATGGGGCACAGCTATGCTTGGCTGACCTACGTTGCGACGTCGATTTTGTCTATAGTGCTGCTTCCTCAGAAAACACCTGCACTGTTCTATGCGTGCTTTATGGGTTATTATCCGATTTTAAAGTCATATATTGAGAAGATCCATTCGGCTCTTGTCCGCTGGATAATAAAGATAGTCGTAGGCAACGCGGCTCTTCTGCTTATGTTCGCATTTATGAGTATGTTCGTGCCGGAGGAGTTTGGAAATAACTTTATGGTTATTATTACTTATGCTCTTGGATTTATCGCGTTCATCACCTATGACATTGCACTTTCAAAGCTCATAACCCTTTATTTTGTGCGTATTCGCGAGAGGATCAAAATATATAAGTTCTTGAGATAATAAAAAGCCATTGGAAATTTCCAATGGCTTTTATTTGTTAAATTAATTAAGCAAGCTCTGCGAAGTACTTGATCGTACGAACCATCTGGCTTGTGTAGCTGTTCTCGTTATCGTACCAAGAAACAACCTGTACCTGATATGTGTCGTCGTCGATCTTAGCAACCATTGTCTGTGTTGCATCGAAGAGAGAGCCGTATCTCATACCGATAACGTCGGAGGAAACGATCTCATCTGTGTTGTAACCGAAGGACTCAGTAGCAGCAGCCTTCATAGCAGCGTTGATGCCGTCCTTTGTGATGTTCTGACCCTTAACAACTGCAACGAGGATCGTTGTAGAACCTGTGCAGGTGGGAACTCTCTGTGCAGAACCGATAAGCTTACCGTTAAGCTCGGGAATAACGAGACCGATAGCCTTTGCAGCACCTGTGGAGTTGGGAACGATGTTCTGTGCGCCTGCACGTGCACGGCGAAGGTCACCCTTTCTGTGAGGACCGTCAAGAATCATCTGGTCACCTGTGTAAGCGTGAACTGTTGTCATGATACCACTCTGGATAGGAGCGTAATCGTTAAGAGCCTTAGCCATAGGAGCAAGGCAGTTTGTTGTGCAGGAAGCAGCGGAGATGATTGTGTCATCTGCTGTAAGTGTATCGTTGTTTACACCGAAAACGATTGTCTTGAGGTCGTTGCCTGCGGGAGCAGAGATAACTACCTTCTTAGCACCTGCATTGATGTGTGCCTGAGATTTTTCTTTGGATGTGTAGAAGCCTGTGCATTCAAGAACAACGTCAACACCGAGCTCACCCCAAGGGCAGTCAGCTGCGTTCTTCTCAGCATAGATCTTAAGAGTCTTACCGTCTACTGTGATTGTGCCTGCTTCGTCATCGGACTCAACTGTGTGACCCATTGCAAGGTAGTTACCCTGAGCTGTGTCATACTTGAGAAGGTGAGCGAGCATCTTGGGGCTTGTAAGGTCGTTGATAGCAACGATCTCATAACCCTCTGCGCCGAACATCTGGCGGAATGCGAGACGGCCGATACGGCCGAATCCGTTAATAGCAACTTTTACTGACATTTCAATGTCCTCCATTTTAAAAAATAAAATTTTATTCGTGTTTGGTTGGAACTATAAAAAGTCCCCATACACTTCTATTTTATCTCATTTTGCAAAAATATACAAGACCTTTGACAAAAATTTCTCAATTTTGGTAATTTGCTTTAATTAATACCTTTGATTACATAAAAATTGTGCAAATAATACAAAAAAATGCTCTGTTTTGTGTAAGTGTAGCATAAAACACAGCGCGTTTTTCTTGTTTTTTACTAAAAAATAAAATCACTGTTGAAAAATCGGAAATGTTGATGTATAATAATAATATTAAGTAGTTTTCTTATGTATTCCGGAGGTATCTTGTGAGTCTTAAACTATCAAAACGCGATGTAATTATGCATGCAAAGAATATATTTCTCATCCTTTTTGGCACGGCGGTGCTCGCCTTTGGTACGGCTGTGTTCATCGTTCCATTCGACCTTGTCACGGGCGGTGTATCAGGTCTTGCCATAGTAATTGATAAGGCGATACCCTTTGATCTGAGCATCGATTTTTATATCACCTCACTGACGTGGATTCTGTTCTTGTTGGGGCTTGTATTCCTTGGGAGGGATTTTGCTATAAAAACTCTTCTTTCAACAGTTTTTTATCCCGTCTTGTTTACGGTGTTCTATAATCTTGTGGAGTATCAGTCCTTCAACGGACTTTTTGTACTTCATAATTCCGAGTACCAGGATATAGCCGTGCTTCTTGCGGCGGTGTTCGGAGGGGCATTCGTCGGTGCAGGCTGTGCTGTCACCTTTATCGCGGGCGGCTCAACTGGCGGAGTAGACGTTTTGTCCTTCCTCCTTTGCAAGGTGTTCAAAAAGCTTAAAAGCTCTTATCTTATTTTCGGTATTGATGCTCTTATAGTTATTCTCGGTATATTTATTATTGACGATCTGGTTTTGTCGCTTCTCGGAATAACGAGCGCATTCGTTTGCGCGGCAGTTATTGACAGGGTCTTCCTTGGAAGCTCAACTGCTTACGTGGCGCAGATAATTTCCAATAAGAGCGAGGAAATAAGCAGAGGAGTCATCGAGAAGATGGACCGAACTGCCACGATAGTCGACGCAGTCGGTGCATACTCGGGAAAGCAAAAGAAGATGATAATAGTTTCATTCAGCATCCGCGAATACTCCGAGCTTATGAACATCATTAATCGTGAGGATCCGCGTGCGTTTATGACCATCAGCCGTGCTCACGAAAACCACGGCGAGGGTTGGACACAGGAAAAAACTTAATAAAAAAGGGCTGTTGTACTTGCAACAGCCCTTTTATGTCAGTTGGAATGCTTATCAATAAACTCAAACACCTTTCCCCAATATTGCTCGGGATAGAGCAGAGGACTCATTGCGTGATCGGCACGTTTGAATATTATTTTATCCTTCTCGCAGATCGCGCTTGCATAAAGCTCCTCTGCCATTGAAGAGGGAACTACCGTATCAGAGTCACCGTGCAGGAAGAGGGTTGGAGTGTGAGATCTTCTGACCTGCGCAAGCGCAGATGCCTCTTTTATATCAAATCCAACGCGGTGCTTTATAGCAGTTCTGAAGATATCGACACAGGGAAAAGCGGGTATACCCATCATTTTGGGTATCTTATAGGTGTACGCATCGTAAACGGAGGTGTAGCCGCAATCCTCAACGGCACACACAACGCAAGAGGGAAGGCTCTCACCCGTCACCATCATAACGGTTGCAGCACCCATAGAAACGCCGTGCAAAACCACTTTAGCTCCGACCGATATGCGATCGATATAATTTATCCAATCTATTATGTCAAAGCGCTCGTGCCAGCCCATCGTGCAGTACTCATAATCGCTTCCGTGGTGTGCTCTCATATAGGGAACGAGCACGTTGTAGCCTGCCTCATAATAATGCCTTGCCAGATATGAAACGGCTTTAACGGAGGAACGGTATCCGTGAACGAGTATCGCGTATTTTTCGCTGTCTTCGCTTCTTTTGTAGAAAAGGGCGTTGATGTGTCTGCCCTCACGGTTTGGAATAGAGATATTCATCCCGGGAGTTGAAGCGTGGAAGAGCTGACCGAGTATGACCTCGGGACTGTTTGCAAAATCCTCTTGGTTTTTCTTGCTCATAACCTTGCTCTTGGGATTTTGAATACCCTCGTGCGAAAGGTGGGTCTTAACAAGTGAATCAAGAGTCTTGTTGATGGCGAGCCCTGCGCCTATCGCTCCTGCAATACCCATTACACCAAGCTTTATTTTATTTTTAAGCTTCATATTTTCTCAACACTCCTCGCGTCTACTATTTTGTTCCTGTTGAACCGAAGCCCCCCTCGCCTCTGACGGTGTCGGAAAGCTCGTCTGCCTCTTTAAATTCGGCAACGACGTACGGCGTGATAACGAGTTGAGCGATCCTTTCGCCCTTTTCAACCTTTTGGGGAATATCCGTGTGGTTGTGAAGTGCCACCATAACCTCACCGCGATAATCGCAGTCTATAACACCGACCTTATTGGCGGGTGCGAGACCGCGCTTGGAAGCAAGACCGCTTCTTGCATAGATAAGACCTGCAAATCCCACGGGAAGCTCAAGAGCAAGACCTGTTTTGATAAGCGTAGTCGTGTGCGGAGCAATAACCGTCTCGTCCATTGCGGAATACAGATCTGCACCTGCGGAGTAGGGTGATCCGTAAGTCGGAACGGTCGCATTTTCATTCAGTTTTTTGATTTTTACGTTATATTTCATATTTGGACCTCACAAGGTTTGGTTTTATATTATCAGTTTAACATAAATCACAGTAAATTGCAAGAAAAACTTACTTTATCTTTGACAAATGCAAAAAGATGTGCTATTATTAAAATAGAGTAATGTTTATTAAAATTATCGAGGCAAATTAATGGACAGATCAGAAGCATATCATAAGAAAATGACCGAGACCTCGGTCTCAAAAATAATAATCTCGCTTGGTATCCCGACAACGGTATCAATGCTCATTACAAATATATATAACATGGCGGATACGTATTTCGTTGGCGGCTTGGGTGACAGTCCGCAGGCTGCAACGGGAATACTTTTCACGCTTCAATGTATAATTCAGGCGGTTGCATTTATGCTTGGACACGGTGCAGGAACTTTTGTGGCAAAATATCTTGCGCAGAAAAATCTTGACCGTGCATCCGCCTATACTTCGACCGCTTTCTACGTCGGAGGCGCGATGGGAGCCTTGATGATGCTTCTTGGACTAAGCTTCCTTGATCCCTTCCTGCGTTTTCTCGGCAGTACCGAGACAATATTGCCCTATGCCAAGGATTACGGAATGTGGGTTCTCATTTCCTGTCCCTTCTTGATCTGCTCTCTCGTACTCAATAACGTCCTTCGCTACGAGGGCAAGGCTTTTTATGCAATGTTCGGTCTTACAACGGGCGGAATACTCAATATTTTCGGTGATTATATGCTCATTGAGCGTTATAATATGGGTGTCTACGGCGCAGGTCTTTCTACGGCGGTTTCGCAAATGGTCAGTTTTACCTTGCTGCTCGTTTTGTACTTAAAGCACGCACAAAGCAGACTTTCCCTTAAGTATATTTCGAAAGAGGCTGAGGTATATCTGAACATATTCAAGATGGGACTTCCTTCGCTTATCCGTCAGGGACTTACCTCTATATCCAACGGACTTCTCAACAATCTTATCAAGCCGTTCGGCGATGCGCCCATTGCGGCAATGAGTATCGTTCAGAAGTATTCGTCGTTCGTAATGTGCGTAGGTCTCGGCATCGGTCAGGGCTATCAGCCGTTCGCATCCTTTAATTATGAGCTGGAGGAATACGATCGCGTAAAGAAGGGAACAAAGTTCCTTATGATATTCGGCACATTTTCGGTCGGCGCGCTTGCAACCCTCGGGTTTATCTTTGCACCGAAGATCGTCTCACTCTTCCAGGAGGCGCAGGCGGTCATTGACGTTGGAACGCCCGCGATGCGTTATGCATCGATCGGACTTTGGTTTTTGCCAATGTCCGTGACGTGTAATATGCTGTTTCAAAGCATAAGACGCGCAAAAATGGCATCTTTTATGGCGATAATGCGCTCGGGCGCGGTGCTAATTCCCGTGCTTCTGGTGACAAGCCTTTTCGGCGTTGACGGAATAATTATGGCACAGCCCATATCCGACGTCCTTGCAGGACTTATCGCTATCCCGTTCTTCCTTGACTTCTTGAAAAAAACTCCCTCAACGGCAGAAGCAAAAGGAACTTTATAGAAAAATCAAAAATAAAAGAGGATATTATGAAAAAAGGTATAGATCTTCAAAAAATAAAGCAATATCTCCCCATCTCCTTTATGGGGCTATGCATCGTTGCATTTGCAATATTTATGCTGACTCACAGGGATTTTACTATTGCCGATTTTATTAAATTGGCGAAGGATAACTATCTTCTCACCTCTCTTGCGGTTATTGCTGCCTTTATAATCAAAGGCTTTGTGGTCTTTGTTCCGTATGCGGTAATTGCGATAAGCGCAATGGCGCTTCTGCCGTTTGGCGTAGCGATACCCGTTGTTATTCTCGGAACGGTTATAAATGTTTCTATCCCCTATTGGACGGGAAGGCTCACCAAGGACGATTGGATCCAAAAGATACTCGATAAATTTCCCAAGGCACGCGAGTATTACGAGATGACGGATAATCTCTTTCTCTTAAGCTTCACTCTGCGCGCGATGAATCTTTCAAACGAAGCACTCGGACTTCTTTTCGGCTCTGCGGGGCTCAAGTATATTCCCTATATGATAGCCAACCTCATTGCTCTTGCTCCAAGTGCGATAAGCTATATCATCCTCGGTAAGGATCTTGATCTTATCGAATCCATACAGTCACCCATCTTTTGGGGCGCAATAGTGATCGATTGTCTGATGGTCGCGATCATGACTGTCTATTTCAAGAGAAAAAAGAAAAAGGACGAAGAGCTAAAGGGAAAAACAGAATAATATGTATAAAAAGCTCCCTTTATTGGGAGCTTTTTGCGACTTTTTTAAAAATTTTAGTCCTTTTATTACACTTTTTCAAAAAAATGTTGACTGATATTTATGAAGGACCTTTAGGAAGGAAAAGAAAATGGGATTATTCACAAAAACGAGAACACCCCTGCCCGACTCTGATATAATCGATATGTATTGGGATCGAAATGAGAGTGCAATAGACGAAACTGACTATAAATACAGGAAATATCTTTTCAGCGTTGCTTATAATATCCTGTACGTGCGTGAGGATTGTGAGGAGTGCCTCAACGATACCTATATGGGCGCGTGGCGAGCAATGCCACCCGAGAGACCGACGTATCTCAAGGCGTTTTTGACGGTGATGATCCGTCGCATATCGATCAACCGATACAACGAAAAAAACAGGGAAAAGAGAGTACCTTCAAATATGACGGAGTCTCTCGATGAATTGGAGAATATGATTTTTGACGATAGAGGAGAGTATGAAGAACGCGCTGAGCATCTCGGAGGAGTGATAAGCGAATATCTTCGTTCGCTCAGCAAAAGGCAGAGGTACATATTTATGAGCCGCTATTACGTAGCCGAGCCGATCGAAAAGATTGCGGGCGAGCTTGGAGTGAGCCGTTCAACGGTCAATAAAGAAATTGCCGTAATAAAGGACGGACTTCGCGCAGCTCTTGAGAGGGAGGGATACAAGGTATGAGAAAAGATGATTTCAGCTTAGCTCTTAACCATATAGATTATGACCTCATTGAAGAATACGTTTGCGAAAAGGAAAGGCTGATGAGTAGGGCTAATCGGAGAAGACAGCTCGCGCATTTTGCACGCGCAGCGGCTTGCTTTGCCGTACTGTTTGTAATCATTGTTCCGATAATCCTTTTCGGGGATAATATGACAGCCAGTCCACCCGATAATCACGGTGGGGAAAGACCACCATATGTTTCTACTACCCCCGTATATCCCGAAAACCAGAACCCGTCCTCCCCGGAGCCCGGTGATCCATCGGATGAAGGAGTGATCGGTCCGGAGGCAAGCGACCCGGCAAAGCTTAAATACACTTACTACTTTGCTTACAACGGAAAGGAATACATCTGCTCCTTCGGAACGTACGATCAAAGCCTTGAAGAAGCTCTTCAAACGGAAAGTATCGATCCGAAACACGTTGGCGAGCATATGGGCGAGGTGATGGTGACGGATAATAACGGACAGCGCGGATGGTATAAGCTATATAGAGGAGACGGATCAAATTTTATTATAGAAATTGAAGGCTACTATATGATAGCACAAAGAAAGTGAGGAAAATATGAAAAACAAGGTATTAATTTTGACACTTTTGCTTGTTGTTGCAATGATTTTCGATTCTTGCATCCTGCAACCTACGGTGACACACACGCAGCCCGATAACCCAACGGGAGGCTCAACAACGGTAAATCCAAGCATCTTCGGACCTGGACACGATGATAATGATAATAACGGCATCTGCGACAATTGCGGTGGAACGTTTGTTGATTCAAGATGTATGGGCGCAAAGTGCGCCGAGGATGGTGAGCACGTTTGGGGCGAATATAAGAGCAATGAATACGTGCATTGGAGAGAGTACATCTGCGGCCACGATTGGCCCGAGATTGTCGAGGAGCATATGGATACAGATGACAACGGCATCTGCGATGTTTGCGGCTCGGAGATATCTGTACCACTATATAACAATAGTGCGCTTGCCTTATCAAGCGAAAAGGTGAATGCAAACTACAGCCATTTGCGTGACCCCGATTTCGTTGCTTTCCTTGAAAAGATAGAGGCATTTTCAGCTAAATTGTCTGAAAAGGTATACGGAGAAGGCGGTGAGGGCGCAAATATATGCATCTCTCCCATCTCGGTATATATGGCTCTTGCACTTACCTGCGAGTGCGCTGAAAATGAAACAAGGCAAGAGATACTTGACGCAGTTGGCGTCACCTATGACGAGGTGAGGGAATATACCAAGTATCTCTATGCATTTTGCAATCAGGAGTTCTACTCCTACGATGAAAACGGTGAGAGAAAATTGACCTCCTATGAGCTTCTCACAAATTCCATCTGGCTCGCAAATTGGATGCCGTACAAGGACGAAGGCGTGCAAAAGCTTGCAAACGGATATAATTGTGACGTTTTTCAAGTTGACTTCGCTTCTGCCGAGGGCAAAGAAGCAATAAAATCATATATTGAAGATAAAACGAGAGGTCTCATTGACGGTAATCTTGAGCTCAAGCCCGAAACTGCATTCGTGCTTCTCAACACCTTCTATTTAAAGGATGCGTGGACAGATATCGGCAAGGACCTTGATATGACAGAGGAAAAATACAGCTTTCACAATTCCGACAAGAGTATTGTGGAAAAGGAGCTCCTTATGGGGCAGTACATTCGCGGCAAGGTTTATGAGGCAGAAAACTATACTGCAATGTACACAAGCACCGTAAACGGACTTAAGCTGTATTTTATGCTTTCCGATGACGAGTCCACTTTGTCCGAGGTATTCATCACTCAGAATATTTCCGACCTGCTCTCATTGCAGGATTGGTCACACGTAGATCAAGCTAATAAGCAGCTTCACTTCACGAGAACTCTCTTTCCTGAATTTGAAGCGGAATTTGACGGCAGCCTCAAGGATATCCTTGAGGGAGACTTTGGTATAACAACACTCTTTGGATTTGAATGTGAGATGGGGAACGTTACGGATACGGAAGTGTTTTGCTCAGACATCATTCACAAAGCAAAGCTTAAGGCTGACAAATCGGGAATTGAAGGCGCGGCTATTACCGCTGTCATAATGGATACGGAATCTGCAGACCCCACGCCCGTATATGAGAACGTTTTCCACGATTTTATCGTTGACGGTGCGTTTGGCTTCATTCTTTGCGATCAAAGCGGAGCTGTGCTCTTCTCGGGCGTGATAAACACTGTTGAAGAATAAAGGAGACGATATATGAAAAAGCTGATTTCACTTGCACTGATGCTCGTAATATGCATTACTACCGCATCTTGCGGCATTATTAGCGATATTTCCTTGATGGACCACATGCTCGCGCTTGCAGACGAAGCAAAGAGCGTTAATTATACCGACTATTACAAGGACGAGGAATACAAGACCTTTCTTGCAAAGCTTGAAGGCTTTTCTGCAAGGCTTAGTGAAAAGCTCTGTGCGGAATTCGGCAAGGAAGGAAATATAGTTGTATCCCCAATATCCGTATATATGGCACTCTCACTTGCCTGTGAGTGTGCGGAGGGCGAAACGAGGCAGGAGATACTTGACGCGGTTGGTGGTGTCACCTATGACGAGGTGAACCGCTTTACAACCAAGCTATATGCATTTGCAAACGTTGATTACAGGCAGATGAATGCTCTCGGCTTGCCTGAAACGGTGGCGTTTCAGGAGCTTACCAACTCGATCTGGCTTGACGACAGTATTTCTTTTAAGCAAAACGGAGTAAATAAGCTTGCAAAGGAGTATAACTGTGACGTATATCAATCCTCTTTTGCTAACGGAGAAGCGGCAAAGCTTATCAATCAATATATAAAGGATAAGAGCCGCGGACTTCTTGACGGTGACGTTCAACTCTCCCCGGAGACTTATTTCGTTCTTATGAACACATATTATCTTAAGGAGATCTGGAACGATACCGGAAAGAACCTTAGCTTGACCGAGGATAAGCTGTATTTCCAAAATTCCGACGGTTCTATGACTCACAAACATCATCTTAAGGGCTATTACGTTGACGGAAAGCAATTTGACGGCGATAGATTTACCTCGTTCTATACAAAGACCGAGCACGGCTTTAAGATATATTTCTTTGTTCCCGACGAGGAATGGAGAGTGGACCACATCTTCACCGCTGAGAATATACAGACGGTGCTCTCCCTTGAGGATTGGGGATATCTTGACGAGGAAAACAGGCTGCTTCATCACACAAGGGTGATCTTTCCCGAGTTTGAGGCAGAGTTTTCGGAAGATATTCAAGACGTGCTGACCCGCGATTTTGGAATAAGTTCAATTTTTGATATAGACAAGTGTAAAATGACGGGTGTGACGGACGAAGCTGTGTTCTGCAACGGTGTCATTCACAAAGCGGCACTCAAGGTCGATAAAACGGGAATAGAGGGCGCGGCAGTGACGATAATGCCAATGGCAGGCGCTGCAGCACCTCCGCCCTATGAGCACGTTTATCACGATTTTCACGTCTTCAGAAATTTTGGTTTCGTAATAACCGACCCCTGTGGAACAGTGGTATTTTCCGGCGTGATAAATACGATCGAATGATCAATGGGTTGTCTCATTCAGATGAAGAAAACGTCTTAAAAACCACATAAAAATCGAAAAGAGGTTCAAAATGAACCTCTTTTCTTCATTAAATAACTAAATATTTAAGCAATTAGTGTTTTAAACGTGTTCTTTGCTAAATGAGACGGCTCCTTATTTATCGGTAGTTGCGCCTTGCTCGTACGCCGTGTCCTTCTGAAGGGTCTGTACGTCGTTGCTTGAGAAATATTCAAGGGGATCTACTGCAAGGTCGCCCACCGTCATTTCAAAGTGGAGATGGGGCTCTTCTGCGATCTCGACCATTGCCGTTGAACCTACAGAAGCGATCTGCTGACCGCATTTTACCGTTGCACCTTCAACAATACCCTTGGGAAGCTCTGCGGAAACGTTCTTATAGATGGAAACTGCATCGCCGGAGTGCTTGATAGCAATACATTGACCCATTCTCACGTCCTCCCAGATCTGCATAACCGTTCCGTCTGCCACTGCGTAGACGGGATCGTTCTCGTTCGCGAGGATGTCTACTCCAAGATGAACGCGATAATCGTTCATTGTGGGTGAGAACACTTGAAGCTCGCTGTCGTGAACTGCGGAGAGCTTACCGGATACGGGAAGACTGAAGGTGGGAAGCTTACTTCCAACGTCGCTTGAAGGATCATCCTTGATGGTGGGATTCGGACGAGTAGTGGAGCTCGTTGAGGGCGTGGGGGTCGTTGCGTCGGGCATAGTCTGTCTGTTCTTGTTAGCAATCGCAACAGCGGCGACGATGAGGATCATCGTAAGAAGGATGGAGATCGCCGTGATGTAAAGAGCGCGATTTGCCTTGAGGTTTTCTTTGATTTTTTCTTTATCAAACATAATTTTGATTCCTTTCTGATATAAATTTTGCTTTGACAGTAGTATTTTTGCCCATCTTTTGACCTTTATACAGTAATTTAGCAAAATAATAAAAATATAGTCATTATATTTGACAAACGAGTATTTTTTTGATATAATCAAAGAAGAAAACTTTGAAAGGTATAGCTATGGATAGATTGATACAAACAAAAGGTAAGCTTCTCGGTATAGATTTTGGAGATAAGCGAACGGGACTCGCGGTTTCCGATCCCTCGCGCATCCTCGCTTCCGGAATTGGCTATATCTCACCCGGTGGGATAGTAAAGGTAGCGGATAAGATAGCGGAGGTGTGCAAGGAACAGAGAATAGTAGGAATAGTTTTGGGGCTACCCGTAAATATGGACGGAAGTCAAGGCTTCCGAGCGGATAGGATAAAAGAGCTTGCGTCTCTCTTGAATGAAAGAATGCCCGAGGTCCCCGTGGCACTTTTTGACGAAAGGCTCTCTACTATGGCGGCTTCTCGCTTTCTCAATGAAACGAATACTCGCGGCGCAAAAAGGAAGGGAGTCGTTGACACGCTCTCTGCGCAGATAATTTTGCAGAATGCACTTGACAGACTTAAATATATGGCACAGTAAAAATAAAAAAGACTCGTGAAGATCACGAGTCTTTTAATTTTTAGTTCAACTTATGCAAGAACGTAGAGAACGAGAACGCAAACTACGAATACTGCTGCAAGGATGCAGGTGAGTTTGAACAAAAGTTTATCCTTTTTGGATGTTCCACCGCTATTTCCAAGGTAGGAGTTGCTGTTTCCGCCGGCAATTACACCGGAGAGCTCCTTACCCTTGCCGCTCTGCATAAGAACGAGAACGGTGATAGCGATAGCAAGAAGGATGATAACTATTCCCAAAGCGATTGTCATTTCAATTTCCTCCAATAATTTCGGTATGAATATAACAGCGGGGATTAACCGAGCTTAGCCTGGTTGATCTTGATGCCGGGGCCCATTGTAGAAGCGATTACGCAACTCTTAATGTACTGACCCTTAGCAGCAGCGGGCTTAGCCTTGATAACTGCAGCAACGAGAGTGTTAAAGTTTTCAGCAAGCTTTTCGGGACCGAAGGAAGCCTTACCGATGGGGCAGTGGATGATGTTTGTCTTATCAAGACGGTATTCGATCTTACCTGCCTTAGCTTCAACAACTGCACGAGCAACGTCGGGAGTAACTGTACCAGCCTTGGGGTTGGGCATAAGTCCCTTAGGACCAAGGATCTTACCGAGACGGCCAACGATACCCATCATATCGGGAGAAGCGATAACAACGTCGAACTCAAACCAGTTTTCCTTTGTGATCTTTTCAACCATATCAAGCTCGCCAACGTAGTCAGCACCTGCAGCTCTTGCTGCTTCTGCCTTGTCGCCCTTAGCGAATACAAGTGTTCTAACTGTTTTACCTGTACCGTTGGGAAGAACTACTGCACCACGAACCTGCTGGTCAGCGTGACGGGAGTCAACACCGAGACGAAGGTGGAGCTCAATAGTTTCATCAAATTTAGCCTTAGAAGTCTGGCAAACGAGTGCGAGAGCTTCAGCGGGCTCATAAGTTTTGTTCTTTTCGATAAGCTTAACGCTATCGGAATATTTCTTACCGTATTTAGCCATTGTACTGCTCCTCCTTACTCTTCAACAGTGATACCCATGCTTCTTGCAGTACCTGCAACCATGCTCATAGCTGCTTCGATAGAACCTGCGTTAAGGTCGGGCATCTTTGTTTCAGCGATTTTTCTAACCTGCTCTTTTGTGAGCTGTGCTACCTTTGTCTTATTGGGCTTAGCAGAACCGGACTCGATGCCGCAAGCCTTCTTGATAAGAACGGGAGCAGGGGGAGTTTTTGTGATAAACGTAAATGAACGGTCAGCGTAAACTGTGATAACAACGGGGATGATAAGGCCGATGTCATTCTTTGTTCTTTCGTTGAATTCCTTGGTGAAAACGGGGATAGCTACACCGTACTGACCCAGAGC
>CALGCW010000080.1 GCA_937884385.1 uncultured Clostridia bacterium
ATAATTATACCACACCAAACGCCCTTTTTCAAGTAAATTGCCCTTTATTTTTACCCCTTCTATAAAAAGACGGTGAGCACTCGCTCACCGCCTTTTGTGTCATTATTTACTTCTCTATTCTTATTTTTATATCTCCCGTGTCGGTGGTGATCTCGCATCTGCCGCCGCTCGTCGTCTTCGGCACCTCAACGTCGCCCGTGTCTGTTCTGACTATAAACACCTTCTCCGAACGCAGCGTTCCTTCAACGTCGCCCGTATCGGTCCTTATGGAAATTTCAGCCGCGTCGCAGGCTTCAAAGCTGACGTCGCCCGTGCTTCTCTTAACGATTATCTTTTCCTCTGCATTGAGATATCCGAGATACAGCCTGCCCGTATCTCCGTCAGACCTAAAATTCTTGCAATTTACTCCCGATACCTTTGCGCTACCCGTGGATACCGTAACGCTGAGGTCGCCATCACATTTGATGCCGTTGAGCTCGATCCTTCCCGTTGACACCGAGAGCTTCATTGAAGCGGCGAGCACTCCGTTACCCACAATATTACCCGTAGTAGTCGTGATATTAACGTCCTGCTTTGCGACCGCGCCACACATCACTCTACCTGTGCTTGCAGTTACGTCAATGCTCTCAAAGCCAAATTTTTTAGGTATATCAACGTCTCCCGTTGACACGCTTATATCAAGATCGCCGTATTCACCCTCGGGGATATATACTGTTACCGTGGGCGTTGAGAAATTGATGCCTATATACTCATACCATTTTCTCTCATCCACGACCTTTATCTCAAGCGTGCCATTATTTACTCCGACCGAATGCTTGAGATTGGTCTGCTCGTAGCATACCACCGAGCAAGAATCGCCCTCAGATGCGACGATCTTTATGTTTGCAGTATTTGATTTTATAAATATATGCTTAAACTCATCACTTATCTGATGCTCGTTAGTTTCGTACTTGCTTGTATCTAATTTCATAAAATCAAAGTTTATCACGGCCATCACACCTCCAAAAGCCATACATCCGCTCAATACGAGAGAAGCGGCTATAATAAGCCAAATTTTCATTGCTCTGCTCATTATATTTTCTCCTTCCCTACAAAAGCTTTTTTAATACCTAACGCTATTACCTTGGTAAGCATAACAGCACCTTTAGTCGCCGCGTTGCAGCCAAAGAAAAGAAAGATTCCAAGTCCCGCGCATACGAGCGCCACGCCGATCAAAGCAATTCCTGTAAGGACGTTGCTCTCAGCCGCCATTATGACTCCCGCGAAAACGTACGGACCGCCGATCATCGCAACACCTGCCGCGGTAAGTCCAAGAGCGCAGGCAACGAGCGAGACAAATACCGCCCATAACGAAATTATAAGCGACCAAAGCACCACGTAAAGCGCAAGTATGACCGCAAATGCGGCAATTCCGAGCGATAGCCATATCGGCGAGCCGACCGCGAGAAGCACTATCTCCCATGCCCGAAGCCGTCTTTTAGGCCTTATCTTTTCCTTTGCTATTCTTGTAAGCGGAACGTCGGATATTATCTGCGCCGCTATCTCATCGACTGAGCCTATACCAAAGACAGCTTCTTCCTCGCCTACACCGTCCTCTATGCGATCGTCTATCATCTCGCTATAAAACGAGATATGCTCTTCAATATCACACTCAGGTAGCCCTGAAAGCTTTGCTTTCAGCGCATCGAGAAATTCATTCTTAGTCATCCCTCGTATCCTCCTTAATCACAAATTGGTATATCGACATGACCTCACGCCACTCGTCCTTGAAGTCCTCTATACGCCCAAGTCCAGCCTTCGTGATGTGATAATACTTGCGAAGCCGTCCGCCGTGCTCAGAGGTATGCACGGTGAGCATTCCCGAAAGCTCCAAGCGCTTGAGTATCGTGTATAGCGTCGATTCCGACATTTCAATATACGGCTTCATATCCTTGATTATCTTGTAGCCGTATGAATCTTCATTTTTTATAGCCGCCAGCACGCACACGTCGAGCAAGCCGCGTTTTAATTGAATATCCATGCTATACTCCCCCTTATGTAATACATCATATCACGAAGTATTGATTTTGTCAATAGTTAAAAGAAATTTTCACATAAAATTTCATAGAAAAACCAGAATCCACCACCCTCTCGGGTGGTGGATCTATTGGGAACTGTATTTTCTCTACTGTGATATTCTTTCGCGAATGATCTCGGCTGCTTTGTCCATATCTTTTTTGATCGTCTCAATAAGAACATCATATTGCGCTTCCTTTTCGATCAGATCATAGTATTGATAAATAAAGGTCATGTTGTCGTCTTTGTTCTTGTATGAGTTATATTTCTGCTCATAGCGGGGACTCATGCTTGTGGCTTTTCCATGTATTTTTGAAGTCTCCTTATTATATGAATCATCAAACCAGCCACTACCTACCATTTCATTATAAAGTTCATCGCATGTCTTGCCATTTTCGAGCTTCTTATTACACTCAGCAACAAATCTGTACTGATCACCCTCTATCTGAACACCTAAAAGAAACCACGGCTTTTCATAATTTTCCCAATTTGAATATCTTATATCAAGCGTCACCTTGCCATGATTAAAGCTTTGCCAAATGCCCAGTTTAAATCCGTTGTCATCAAGATTCTCAAATTCCTTTTCTTTGTTTTTTAAGTAATTCAAAAATTGAGCTCCGCGCATCTTTGCATATATATCATATATCCTGAGTGAATGAAGATCGGCATTACAAGAATAGAGCAACTTGTTTTGAGTTTGGTTTAATTCATCAAACAATATGTCATTCATATATTCGATTATTTTACAGTATTCTTCTACTTGTTCTCTTTCAAATTGAGAAAATTTTTGGCTTTTGTTCAACTCTTCTCTTATCCTTCTGGCAATTAGCGAGTAACCAAGAAAACGCCATACCGTTGTCTTTTCAGCTTTTAGCGTGATTTCGTCGCTATCAAAGGGGTTGATAATTCCTGTAAAAACAGCCTTGCGCAATTCATGTCCTTCCAAAGCAACTGAGTATTTTGTTAGTTGCTCTTTCGTGGGCAGGCTTTTTATCTTGTTTTCAATAACCAGATAGTACTTGTTGTCGTTTTTATCATTCATCCATACGATAACATCTCTGCTATGTGATTCTCGAGATACCCTGTTATAATCCTGTTGATTTACATCCTCAAAAAACACGTTGATAAAATTCGGATCCTTTTCGATCAACCAAGCCCAGACGTTTGAGTGATACAGCTCCTTTGATCCCAACGACATCCGGAATAACAAAGATTCCTTTAAATAATTCTTTTTATAATTCATTGCTCATATTTCTCCTTCGCTTTATTTATCGTCTCTTTTATCCTCTCGCGCAAGGCTACGGGTCTTAAAATCTCGCACTCGTCCGTGTATTGCATCGCCCAAAAGAGCATTGCCGTAGGGCTTGATTTGAGAGTGATTTTGTAGAGGGTTTCTGTTTCAGTCTTGTCTATCTTTATATCCTTGCCAAACCAATCTATAACTTGATCGAGTATCCAATCAACCGCCAGCATTTCAATAGTTTCGGGCGTGTCGGAGAACATATAAGGCATAGCGGTAGTAAGGTTTTTATAGTTTATCCCGTCCTCAAATCCCTCGATCTCGCATATCGGTACAGCCGCTCTCGGAGATACGATCATATTCGTAATTCTGTCAAGTCGGTGATATGTCATATGTCCCCAATAACTGCTATACCCCATAAGATAATAGCGCTGATTATGCAAAATAAGCTGATAGGGGGAAATCCGCTGAAACGAGGTTTTGTGCAGCTTCTTGTCCGCGCCGTATTTGTTATAATCGTATTCCACCATTTTGCCGTTTTCGATTGCTTCATGGACTACGTCGATACTGTAAAACACCTCGGCATTGTCGCCCTTGTTAAAATCGTTCACGGCGTGAATGTGCTTGATGTTTTTGCGGAAATACTTGTTTTCCTCGCTGGCAAGCTTTTCTATTAAATCGCGCGAATGCTTCACTCCGATATGCTGACTTGAAAGCACTCCGTCGATAAGCATACGCACCTCGGACGGTTCGTATTTTCGCTCGTTCAGATAAACTCCGCGCTTGGTGGTAACGATGTCGTAATCGGCTTCAAGCAGCAGAGAAATATTCCGTCCTACTGCCTTGCGCTCTATCTCGATACCGTAATTATTAAGTAATAAATCGGCTATCTCATTGTGTGTCAGCGGATGCGCCTCGTCTGTATTCCTTTGTAGGATTTCAAGAATACGCAACAGCGCCAGCTTTTTTGCCTCACTTGCCATAATATCACCGCCTTTCGCTTGTGATATTGTTATACCATATTTTTCTCAACATTGCAAGATTATTTTCGTGTTACTCTTTGATGCTGAAAATCAAATTTCACAGGTACGGCACGATATTTTTTCTTGCCTCGCTCGTATATTCGGATTTCCTCTATATCCTCATCTGCTTTCTTAAAGTCTTCGTAATAACAGTTTCTATAAACTATCGCAGTTGCGTCGAAATGCTGGAGCGCATTTCGGTAACGGGAGATTGACGGAGCATTCTTTTCTTTGTTCGTAAAAAGATTATTTCTTCTTTTCAGATGCGTAACAAATATAAATATTTTACCCCTTTGCCGTAATTCCTTTGCCAATTCGATAAGCTCTTTTGTTTGATTTTTTAAAAAGAGATAAGGGGCTTCTTCATAAACTATAACGTCGTAATTTTTTTCTTCAATTACCAAAAGCAGACCTTCCTTATCTATTATAGGATGAAACGTAACTGTAAGATTGCCGTATTCTTCAAACATGTAAGAACTGCGAACGCTATCTATGTTAGTGTTTTCTTTGATAATCTTTGCGCGTTCAATATAACTTAAAAAAGCTCGCGTTTTGCTGTCAAAAATCAGGCATTTTTTACCCTCGTCCAAATATTTATTTACGATATTTGCGACAAGTGTCGATGCCCCCATACCGGGGCGGGCGGTTATAAAAAGGTTTTGATAGGGGAAAAGCGGATCTGACGACTTCATTTTGTTTATCTCCTTCCGTTTTTCTATATTGTACAATATGTGTTGTACCATTTTGGGTGCAAAAAATAAAAACGGGGAGATTAGTGCGACTGTAAAATCGCAAAATCTCCCCTAAAAAGTCGATTATTTAAGTTTAAATCCCATCCACACGTCGATTTCATCCATTGGCATCTACCAAAATTGCACTGTGAAAAATGGCTATAAAAAAAGCCCAGAAGCCTTATGACATCTGGGTTTTTTGGGTTTGCATCCAAATTGGATGCATAACATGATTGCGGGGGCGGGATTTGAAAGGCCCGGTCGAAAATATAGTCGTCTTGGACGCGTACTGAAGCACATGTCCGACACTCCTTATTTTCTCCCATCTCGTTCTCCCTTGATCTGCCGCAGGCAGCGGTCGAACTCGATGCCCACGACCTCCTCCGTCGGTCGTGGTTTCAAACTCACCCAACAAAAAGAAAAAACCAACCACAAGGGTTGGTTTCTCTTTTTGGTTGCGGGGGTGGGATTTGAACCTCACGACCTCCGGGTTATGAGCCCGACGAGCTACCAGGCTGCTCTACCCCGCGATATTTGGTAATCAAGATGGTGCCGGGAACGGGAATCGAACCCGTACGGTGCTCTCGCACCACGGGATTTTAAGTCCCGGGCGTCTGCCAATTTCGCCACCCCGGCGGAATCTGCATCGCCACGACTGTGACCACTCTTAATTGCTTGAATAGTATAACACACAAAATGTGATTTGTCAACACCCTTTTTTGAAAAAATGTTGACTTTTTTGCTTTCTGAGGTTAAAATAGTATTAAGAATACTCATAAACAGTATACTCGGGATATATATAAATTATGCATAAATCTTTTACACCAATTGTTCGCAGACCGTCCGTTGCCTTTAGAGAGGACGTATATATTGCCACGGGCTCGGGAAGAGTTTTTGCCAAAAAGGAGCGTTCCGCGCACACCTCAAACAACATATTCTCCATATTAGATGGAAATGAGGCGGCGTTTCTTCGCAAATGCACCAAGAGATACATTGACAAGCCTTACGTTCTGCTTCGTTCAAGGCTGGGTCCGGTTTTTATCAACTTGAGCTTATACGGCAGCTTTGGTATTTTTATACTGATCGTGCCGCATTTTGAAAGTGATGAGATATACGCCTTGACAGGTGAATATCTTTCTGACACCGTTTTACTCAGCGAAAGAATAGAAGAGCTTTCCTCGCTTGCTCCTGCGGCACCTCTTGGAAACGACCACCGCGATTTTGCGCAACGGCTTCGTAGCTTTGGTTCGTCGTTGCTTTTCGAACTCATTCCGAACTGCACTAACGTTCAGCTATCCCTTTTGATGTCTGAAATATCGCACGAAATGAGTATATTTTGCGGCTGTGAGGTCGAGACGGAGTTTTGCGACGTAGTGCCGCTTGAATGCTCCAATGAGTTTTCCGTGGAGTCATATTTATTTACGCTTTTGTGCTTTTTTATGACCGTGCGCGAATATTCTGCCACGAGGAGCGCAAAGCTGTATATATCCTTTGACGAGTATGGCTGTATGGTCTCGCTCTCATTTGATATTGCGAGCGAGCATCTTGCAGAGAAAATTTCCGATACGGTGCAGATGAAGGGATATTTTGACCGTGCTTACGCGCGTTTCTTTAACTGCTATGCGCATCAGGAAGATGGAAAATACGTATTGAAGGGGTATCCTTGGAAGGTCGAACCCGATTCTACTGACCTTAAAGAGGACATAATAAAGAAAAAAGAAAGGAGCTGATAAAATGCAGAGTATTGCAAATTCACCCGTCAAGGTATTGCAGGGAATAGGTCCTGCAAGGGCAAAGGCATATGAAAGGCTTGGGGTACAAACGGTATCCGATCTGTTGTATCATTTCCCAAGGGCATATGAGAACAGGGGAAACGTCAAGCTTCTTTCGGAGGTGACTCCCGGAAGCAAAGAATCCGTTATTATGGTTATAGGCACTGTGCCGAAAAAGACGATGATAAGGCGTGGAATGGTGCTTTTGAAATTTACCGCCTTTGACGAAAGCGGCACCTGTGAGATAACCTACTACAATCAAAACTATCTTGCGGACAAATTTCCGCTTGGAGCGACCTTCCGTTTTTACGGTCAGATAGAAAAGGTCGGAAAAAGATACAAGATGAACAGCCCTGCATACGAAATGGTGACGGACGACGTTGAGCTTGCGCCGCTTGTGCCAGTCTATCCCTTGACGGAGGGCTTGACCAAAAACAGAGTGAGCGCGGATATTGAGATGGCGATGAGCGCACTTCTTCCTCAGATGCGCGACTATCTGCCCGACGATATTAGGGTAAGATACAAGCTCTGCACGCTTCCTTTTGCTATGAGGGCTATACATTCACCCACCGATTACGAGTCGGTTGCAAGGGCAAAGCGTAGGTTGGTATTTGACGAGTTCTTTACGTTTTCGCTTGGAATGGCGATGAGCGCGAAGAAAAAGAAGGAAACGGGCGCGCCCATATGCTCAGTGGACACTCTTGACGAGATATACGGAGTATTTCCGTATGAGCTTACGGGTGACCAAAAGAAGGCTATAGAGGATATAAGACGTGACATGGCAAGTGAGAGTCCGATGGGGCGCATACTTGTCGGAGACGTAGGCTGCGGCAAGACTGCGTGTGCCATTGCCGCGATGTATATCGCGATCAAAAGCGGTCGCCAGGCGGTGCTTATGGCGCCAACAGAGATACTTGCGCGTCAGCACTATGCGGATATTGCCCCGATATTTGAAAAATTCGGTTATAGGACGGAGCTTCTTGTCGGCTCTGTCGGTGCGGCGGAGAAAAAGAGAATACACGCCCGTATAGCCTGTGAGGATGAAGCACTTCGTTCACACGTTGTGATCGGTACGCACGCGCTGATATCCGAGGGCGTTGAATTTGCAGCCCCGGGCGTGCTTATCACCGACGAGCAGCACCGCTTCGGTGTGGCGCAGAGGGCGACCCTTTCGAAAAAGGGTGAGCATGCGCACGTGCTGGTTATGAGTGCTACGCCCATACCGCGTTCGCTTGCGCTCATACTTTACGGCGATCTTGAGCTTTCAAAGATCAACGAGATGCCGCGCGGCAGGCAAAGAGTCGATACATTTGCCGTTGACGAGAGCTACCGCCCCCGACTTAACGCATTTATTGAAAAGCAGGTGGCAGAGGGCTCTCAGGTATATATAGTTTGCCCCGCGGTAGAGGAAAAAGATCCTGAGGAATCCGGTGAGATAACGCTTGCGGAGCTTGGAGAGGAGAAAGAAGAGCTTCCTCCGATGAAGGCCGCTGTACAGTTCGCCGAGGAGTTGAGGCTTGCGTTGCCGAGTCTTAATATTGCCTTTTTGCACGGTAAGATGAAGGGCGCGCAGAAGGATGATATAATGAAGCGATTTGCGGACGGAGAGATTGACGTGCTTGTTTCGACCACGGTCATCGAGGTAGGAGTTAACGTGCCCAACGCGACACTTATGATAGTTGAAAATGCAGAGAGGTTTGGTCTTGCACAGCTTCATCAGCTTCGCGGACGAGTAGGTCGAGGAAGTAAAAAGTCGTATTGTGTTCTCGTTTCCGACAGCAAGGGCGTAAATGCCCGCGAGCGTCTTGAAACGATGAGAAGGGAATACGATGGCTTTAAGATCGCTGAAAAGGATCTTGTGCTTCGCGGTCCTGGCGATTTTATCAAGGGCTCATCCGACCCAACCATACGTCAAAGCGGCGGACTTCGCTTCCGACTTGCGGATATGAGTGAGGATACGAGCGTGCTTGGCGAGGCTTACGAGGCGGCGCACGAGCTTATTGACCGTTCTCCCGACCTTTCTGAAAACGAGGAGCTGCGCTTGATGATCAGCCGTATGTTCTCAATAGATATACATTCTTTGAATTGATTTTTTTCGATAAATTCTTTCGTTTTTTATTAAATTGCCAAAAATACCCATAATGTTCACAGAATATTCACATATTTGTGGTATTATGTTATTTGTTGACAAGTCAACAAATTCGGAGGAAATATGGACAGTAATAGATTTTTGATATTCTTTCAAAGCTTTAACAGAATAGTTAAGGACATCAGAAAAAAGGAAATGTCCTATATGAGTGAATACGGACTTCGTTCCGTTCATATGGGCTGCTTGTTATACATTGGACAGAGTGAAAAGGGAATGACGATTACCCAGCTTTCTAAAGCCTGCAAAACAGATAAGGCGTTGATCTCGCGAGTCGTAAAGGAGCTTATTGCCGACGGCTTTATCACCACGAGGACCTCGGGTGAGGATAAGACCTATAACAAGAGGTATTATCTTACGAAAAAGAGCGAAAGCATAACGAACGCCATCAACGATGATATGAGGGAATATATCTCGCAGGCGAGAGCAGGAATTTCCGAAGAAGAGATGATTCAGTTTTACAAGGTTTTAGCAGTTCTTGAAGCAAATATTTCTAATATAGCGAAAAAATAAAGGAGATTATTATGGATCTTAAAGAGAGAAAAGTACATTCATTGCTTGAGAATTTTGAGCTTGCAGGCTTGAAATACGGTGATCATACACTTTTTATGTTTGAAAGAGCAAAGGTGGATCACGAGATCTCCTATAAGGAATTCTATGAATATGCCTGTGCAATGACGAGAGGATATATTCATCTGGGTTTGAAAGGTAAGAGGGTAGCGATCATTGGTGAAAACTGTCCGGAGTGGATAGCGACATATCTTGCGTCGGTAAGCTCCGGCGGCGTTGCGGTTCCGATCGATGTGGCTCTCTCCAAGGAGCAGCTCGTTCAGTTTGGTGAAATGGCAGAGGTTGAGGTCCTTGCATATTCAAAGACTTGGGCAGCCTTCGTTGAAGAGCATGCGGATGAATTTAAGGGAGTTAAGACCTTTATCAAGCTTGCTGATGCGGATTTTGACTATAAGACCGTACAGGTTCATAAGCTTGAAAGGTTTATGAGTGCTGAGCAGATTGCCCATACGGGTAATGCGCTCAACGATATAGAGATTCCCGAGCAGGATAGCGAGAGAATGAGCGTAATGCTCTTTACCTCCGGTACGACGGGAACGAGCAAGATAGTTATGCTCAATCAGAGAAACATCTGCTCCGTAATCAACGATGCAAGAAAGCCGCTTGAAGCTTTTAATCAGAACGACGTTGCTCTTTCAGTTCTTCCCGTTCACCACACATATGAGCTTACTTGCGGAGTATTCGCAGCTGCTGACCATGGCTGCACAGTGGCTATCAATGATTCTATTAAACATGTGACGAGAAATCTTAAAAAGTATCGCCCTACAGCTATGGTTGTAGTTCCTCTTTACGTTGAGGTGTTTTATAACAGCATAATGAAAAACGTAAGAAAGCAGGGAATTGAGAAGACCTTCAATATGGCTCTTAAGATCGCGAGAACTGCAGGAAAGGTCAACATCGACCTTCGCAAGCAGCTCTTTGGAAAGGTCAAGGAGGCGTTTGGCGGCAGACTTAATAAGATGGTCTGCGGCGGTGCGGCGCTTCGCCCCGAGCTTGTGGAAATATTCCGTACAATTGGCGTTGATATCTGCCAAGGATACGGAATTACAGAGTGCGCTCCTCTTGTTTCGGTCGTTCCCTTCGGTGTATATAATCCAAAGTCCTGCGGCCTTGTTTCTGAATCTGTTCAGGTGTTTATTGACAAGGAGAATCCCACCGATGAGTTTGGTGAGATCGTTGTTAAGGGGCCCAACGTAATGCTTGGCTACTATAAGAACGAGCAAGCGACAAAAGAGGTCCTTTCACCCAAGGGTTGGTTCTATACAGGTGACTACGGATACGTTGATAAGAATAATTATCTCTATATTACCGGCAGAAAGAAGAATATTATCGTTCTTCAGGACGGCAAAAACGTATTTCCCGAGGAGATCGAGGAGTATCTCGGTGCTATTCCTCACATTAAGGAAAGTGTTGTTGTCGGACGTCAGAAGGATAATGACTTTTGTATTACTGCTCTCGTTTATCCTGACTTCGAATACACCGACAGCGTCGGCCTTAAGTCAAAGGAAGAGGTTTACAATGCTATCAGAGAGCAGATCAACGCCACCAACAGAAAGCTCGTTGGCTATAAGAGAATTATGGCACTTGAATTTATGGATGAGGAGTTCGAAAAGACACCCTCCAAGAAGATCAAGAGATTTCTTTATAAATAATGCTTTTATCCGCCGCATCTGCGGCGGATTTTTCTTGACAAGGATATATAAGTGTGATAACATATACATATAAAGCAGACAAAGCTATAAAAAATGCCCGAAAAGGCGCAGAGTAGGGCAAAACAGCCTTTCTCTGCGCTTTTTTAAAATTTTTTAAACTTTTTTCAGAAAATTTGAAGAATTTCGCGAAGAAAACAGGTATTATTATATAGAGGGGTAATAAAAAACCTCAAAAAGCCAAAGGAGCGCGGTGTTATGAAACTACTCATTCGCAAAAGCGCGGTTGGTAGCCGCATGATTATTTTGAAACTAATCTAAGGAGAACTTTTATGAAAAAAATAATATGTTTACTGATCATTATCTTGGCATTAGCCTCCTGCGACCACTTTGGAGGAACGGTTTCCACTTCTGGCGTATATGCCTCGTACGAAAGCTTTTTGGAATTTGTGAGCAAATACAATTCAAAGCGAGATGATTTTGCCTTTACATTCGTTTTATTTGATTTTCCCGAGTCAAGCGGCATTGAAACTTATGTATACCAAGTATGGACGCAGCGGGATTACAATGTTAACTGGTTTACTGGAGAAAAAATATACGAAGAGTTCTATGACAGGACGCACGACAAACCATTTACTTACAATATGATCTATTATATGGACGAAGTATCCGCCGACGGCTCGGTTGCTGAGCGGACATATCAAATCAAGTGTCGGTACACGACTCCAAACTATAATTTTTATCAATCCGATGAGATGAGAATTGAGCTTATATCCTCTAATACGTCGGCACACAGTGAGGATATTAGCTCGTGGACACGAGAGACTGGTTCATACACAAGTTATTATGGCTACGAATATATATACAAGCTCTACGTAAATGATGTTGAAACGGTCACCGTAACGGTTTGTGCAGAAAATGAGCCGTATGTTGAGAAGCTTGAGGAAATATGCCAAATGCTTCTCGAAAGCATAGTGGTTATCAATGCGGATAAATGATTATTAAAATGAACGGAATAAAGCCCGACGCGGTGCGTCGGGCTTGTTTGCTTTAATAGTAGAAATCGTGGAGACCTATTCGTGCGGCAAAGGGGCGGTTTTTGCTTATCCAGTTGCTCGTTGCGATGCGGGGATTGAAGAAGAACAATACTCCAGGGACTATTTCATAGCCCTCCAGGCAGATCTTTGCCGCAATGATGCTTTCTTTGCTTGGGTTGTTATAGACGGTTCCCGTATAGGCGGGCGTGAACTGTATTCCGTTCTTGAAATCAAAGATGACGCCGTAAATAGTATTAGGATACCTTTTGTCGGCTACTCTGTTGAGAACTACGTTTCCGACTGCTATCTTGCCTTCAAGTATCTCGCCACCCGCCTCGGCTTCGATTATTCGGGAGAGCCAGTAGAGCTCGTCGGCGCTATAGTAGCTTTCTGCGTCCTCGACCGTCCATCTTTCGCGCACAAGATTTACAGAGCGCGCGGAGGCGTTCCATTCGACGTCAAAGCCAAGCGCCTTGGCAAGAGGGCGCACGGGAACGTAGAGCGAGCCGTTTATGTTTTTTATTGCGCCTATACCGTAAAAATAGCGCCCGTTTACGGATATGTAACGAAGTCCGGTGGTGACTGTGACGGTGTTTACACCAAAGATCACGGTGGCGGTCTTCGTTTTATCGTTATAGGTGATCTTTGTATCCGTTCTTGCGCTTTCGGCAAGCTTGCGAAGCGGAACGTAGGTGATGGAATCTATAAGAAGAGCCTCGCCGTTCATTATTTCCTTGCCCTCGATCGCGAGGGGAATGGACTCAAAATTCGCTCTTGTCTCTGCCGCGGCAAAAGCACCCGTGGGAAGAAGCATCAAGGCTATCAAGCAAAGCGCGAAAATGCTTAAAAATTTAGTTTTGGTTTTCATAAAAATGTCCTTTCTGTAGTTTTGTGTTTTTTTGCTCCTTTCGTTTTATTGCGATGCAACCACACCGCATATATATTTTATCAAAACACAAGGTCGCTTTCAACCCACAATGATTGGAAGAAAAGGAGGTCTTTGCCATATTGATATGTTGACAACAGCTATATATTGTGATAAAATAAACTAAACAAGCAAAAAACGGACACCGTTTGGATAAAAAGTGCCCGAAATGGCGCAGAGTAGGGCATTTTTGCCTTGCTCTGCGCTTTTTTAGAAATTATTTATGATTTTTTAAGCTTTTTTCAGAAAAGCTGAAGAATTTTGTGAAGAAAACAGGTATTATTATATAGAGGGTATCCTCAAATTTGATAAAAAGGAGAAAAATTATGAAAAAGGTATTGAGTTTAATTTTGGTTGTATGTATGGCGTTCTCCTGCCTTGCGCTTTCCGCTTGCGTGTGGGAGGGGATTTGGCAAACGACAACCTCGACTGTGCCAACCACTTCGACGACCCAGCCCACTACGAAGCCTACAAGTACGACGGCTACCACCACAACTACAACAACCACGATCCCCGACGACGGAGGTGAACCCGTGGATCTTGTTGTACAACACGGTGATAACTTTACCGAGGATGATATTAAATTTGTGAAGAGCTTTCACGGATATCAGGATATGATAGCGGAGGAATTTTTATTTTCTTTTTCAGAAATGATTGATACGGTTCGCGAGGGTAAATGGTATCTTTATTATGCAAGTGTTGACATTGATAATCCCCACTATATTTGCGGATATATTGACATTAGCACGGAGGAAAATCTTAATGAATGGGCTTCAGGATGTATTGATGTTACAAAATATATATGGTACAAGTTTGATGCAGATGAAGATGTTCCCGAGGAAATTGGGGATTTATCCATTGGATGGGTGTTCCATACATACGATGCTGTAATAACCAAAGACATTGGAAATGGAATAGATTTGGAGCATAAATTCAAATATTACTCAATTGGCCGGGGTGGAATTTGGGATGTCATTGAGATATACGAGTATATGCTGATACATTATTATAAACCAATTGATGAATTTGTTGGCATTGAAGATATTCGCAGATCTTCGAGATGCTATAGAGGATATACTACGACTGATGGGAAGGATTATTTTGTCTTGAGAGCTGGTAATTCACTGAACGAAGACGGAACTATATCAAATTATTTAGATCAGAATAAAAAGCAATTAGGCGATTGTTATGATGCTTTGCTGCCTTACTTTGAAAGAATAGAAGAAATGGATGACATGTTTACTAATTCTTCTGGGGAAACATTCAAGCGTCTCTACTATGGAATACCATTAGATATAATCGCAAATCAATTGATTCACTATGAGGATTGATAAATATTTCAGGAGGTTTTTATGAA
>CALGCW010000081.1 GCA_937884385.1 uncultured Clostridia bacterium
GCTATCAAACGCCGGATAAATACGAGGAGATGTACTATTTCTACAATCCAAACCGTACATGTGTGGTTCAAACGGAGGAGGAAAATTAAAAGCGGCTGCTGATTCATCTAAAATCAGCAACCGCAAATATAAAAATATTTTCAATAAAAAAGTGGCAAAAAGCCTTATGGCATAAGGGTTTGCAGAATAGAAAAACACCTCAAACCGAACACGAATAGTTCGAAATTGAGGTGTTAATCAGATGGCTCCCCCTGCTGGGCTCGAACCAGCGACATCATGATTAACAGTCATGCCTCTACCGACTGAGCTAAGGAGGAATATGAGGATTCTGATTTGAAATCAGTCTCCTATTTGGGGGTTTTCCGTTTTAACTCTTGGGTATAAAGCGCATTGTTTGCTCTACCGCACGATGCAAGACAGCATAAGCATAAAACTACGGTCAAGCATAAAGCTAATAACTTTTTCATTCGCTATACCTCCTTATTATTCAGCTCTACCTAATTGCATTTCAAGTGTTGCAATTTGCGTTAGGTTTTCCTCGACGTCAAGATATACAACCTCGTCGCCTGATAGGTCAACGAGTATGACGTGGAAGCAATCGGTAAGTCCTTTTTGTTCAAGGATTTTTTTCATTTGCGGAATTGTGACGACCTGCAAGGCGCGTATTTCCTCGTCGGTTTTCATTCTATTTGTGCCAACGGTGCCACCGCATTTCCATTCACCGCCATCTTGCCAACAGTAAATCTCGATGCCTTTCATCGGATCTTCGCTGATATCGGGCAATCCGGGATAGATAGGAGTGGAGCAAGCAGTAAATGCGAGTAAAGTTAGCATACATAATACTATCGCTACAAACTTTTTCATTTTTATTACCTCCTTTTACTCGGACATCTCATCACCGCAGGCGGTACACTTGCGATTTTCATCATAAAAGTGAACGTTACTTCTGCATACAGCATCAGCAAAATACTCGTTAAGTGCGAGTTTATCTTCTTCGCTGACAGTCAGAGATTTATTAAAACCATAATCTATAAAGGTTCCGCATTCACTGTGGTAAAAAATCTTCCTGTTGTTGCTCATAATTACCGTATAATCACAATCGCATTTTGCTGTATCTGAATGCCATTTGCTATTATTAAGCAAATCGATCAAAAAGCTTCTGTGCTCCTCATCGTCATACGCTGTGTAATCAGAATTTTGATATTGTATAGAAACGGGCTTATAATTGTTGATGCTGCAGGAAGTCAATAAACAACTTGACATTACAATAAGTATCAGGCATAAAGCAAGTAACCTTTTCAGAAAAACCCCTCCTTATAATAAAAAAGTGCGCAACCGAAGCTGCGCACAAAAAAACGCAGTTTGCTTCTGTTGCGACACAGTTCACATCGTTCGAAGATATGACAAGCAAAGGCTACGTCTTTTATCAACGTAAACCTCGAACGAAAAATATTAAACTGTGTCGCATATTCATTTTATCACACTTAAATAAAATTTGCAATACTTTTTTAAAATAAAAAAACCACCCTCCCGGGTGGTTTTATCACTATTCTATATCAACCAAGCCAAAAAGCCGATTCCGCCGTAAACTATCAGCGAAACTACTATGCCTGCAATCATAACGCCAAGCAAAGCCGATAAAAATGCCTTCCAAGGCGTCATCCCGATCACGGCAGCGACGAGCGAGCCTGTCCAAGCACCCGTTGCGGGCAATGGGATAGCCACAAACAGACAAAGTCCCCAAAACGAAAATTTTTCGATCTTGGCACGGTTCTTTTCGACCTTCGCAAGCAAAAAGCTTGCAAATTTGTTAAAAAATCCGACCTTTGATGCCGCCATCCACTTGATGACCACGTTGATAAGCAGGAGTATGAACGGTACGGGTATCATATTTCCAAGCATAGAGATAATATAACCCTGCCACCACGGAAGCCCGAACGCAAACGCCATCGGTATAGCTCCGCGAAGCTCAATTATCGGTAGCATCGAGCAAAAAAACACGCAAAGCTCTTCCCCAACGAAGTCAAGAAAAAAATCTCTGATCAGCTCTCCCATTTCTACTCCTCCTTTAACATTTTTTCTTTATTACATCAAAATAAATATGTACAATCCTACGATTTATGCCAGCTTGCCGCCAAGCACAAAAAAGAGAATGATAAACGCAATTATAACTACGGTTGCACTGACAAGTGTTACAACGAGTGACCTCGTTTTATTAGCACCTGCAACGATCTCGGTGCCCGCACCTTCAGTCTGCGCGCTCGAGAAGGTCTTTGCAACTCCCATTCTTTTAAGTACCTTGGAAATAGGCTTATAAATAAGCATCGCAATACTTGCGTTAAGTATCGACTTAACAAGATTGAATGGGAAGATTACCTTTGGTATGAGCTCGATCACCGCATCCTGCGTAACACCCATATAATAGGGTGTGATAAATAGATTGGCAACAAGCATAACCGCGACCGTCGCACAAGCAGCAGTCGCAAGACCTGCGATCGCGCCCCAAAGCGTTTTCTTGTATTTGTAAATGAGCGACGAAAGGCCAACAAAGGTGATCGAGCTCAATAGATTCATAATCAATCCGTAAACACCCGTATCGGAGTACGTAAACTCAATAAACGGAACTACCACCGCGCAGAAAAGTCCTGCAGCGGGTCCGAAGAACATTCCGCAAATAGTCGAGATAGTATCCTTAAAATCGAGTGTCAAAAACATCACTTTTATCGGAAAAATGACAGAAACGATAAAAGACATCGCACAAAACAGCGCAATAATGGTTATTTTCTTAACTTTTTGTGAATTTTTTGTTGCTTTCATATGAATTTTCCTCCTAAAAATAGTGAGGAAAGATAAAAAAATCCGACTTTTTAATAGAAAAGTCGGGGATATGGATAGCTATGCTATCCGTCTATTTTATCTTTTCTCATCCGGACTTTACCGTCGGTCTGGGAGTTTCACCCAATCGGCTCTCTTGCTTTTAAGAGAGTTCACAGACTTTACTGTCGGTATGGAATTTCACCAATCCCCAAAGATATTATCATTTTATGCGAACAATCCTATAATTGCCGCTAAGTAATTTTAAGTTATGTAAAGCTTTTTTGCCTACTTTTTTCTCGAAATCTGTTAGGCTAAAGAACAATATACCGAAAAACTATAAAATCAGTACATACCATATTAGCATTAGGTAAAGCGCCATAAAGCTTTTTGCCTACTTTTTTCTCGAAATCTATTAAGCTGAAAAATAATATACCGAAAAACTATAAAATAAGTACATACCATATTAGCATTAGGCAAAGCGCCATAAAGCTTTTTTGCCTACTTTTTTCTCGAAAAAAGTAGGGGGCTGCTGCACTAATGCAGCAGCCCTCATTTATCGTTTAGATATTATGATAATTAGTTAAAATTATTCAATGATCTCGGAAACGACGCCGGAACCAACTGTTCTACCACCCTCACGGATAGCGAAACGAAGACCGTTCTCACAAGCGATAGGTGTGATAAGCTCAACAGTCATATCAACGTTATCGCCGGGGCGGCACATTTCAACACCTGCGGGAAGCTGGATTGTACCTGTAACGTCAGTTGTTCTGAAGTAGAACTGAGGTCTGTAACCTGCGAAGAAGGGCTTAGAACGGCCGCCTTCCTTCTCAGTAAGAACGTATACGTGACCTACGAACTTTGTGTGAGGATGAACGGAACCGGGCTTAGCAAGAACCTGACCTCTTTCGATCTCGTCCTTAGCGATACCACGAAGAAGTGCACCGATGTTGTCACCAGCCTCAGCCTGAGGAAGGAGCTTGTGGAACATCTCAACACCTGTAACTGTTGTGCTTCTCTTTTCGTCGGAAAGACCAACTACTTCAACAACGTCACCAACCTTAACTGTACCTCTTTCAACTCTACCTGTAGCAACTGTACCACGACCGGAGATGGAGAATACGTCCTCAACGGGCATAAGGAATGCAAGGTCAGCCTGACGCTCAGGAGTAGGAATGTAGCTGTCAACTGCATCCATAAGCTCAAGAATGCAAGCGAACTCAGGAGCGCTGAGGTCATTATTAGGAGACTCAAGAGCATTACGAGCAGAACCGCGGATTACGGGAATGTCGTCGCCGGGGAATTCGTAGGAAGAGAGAAGGTCTCTGATTTCCATTTCAACAAGATCAAGAAGCTCGTCGTCGTCAACAAGGTCTGTCTTGTTCATAAATACTACAAGTGCGGGAACGCCTACCTGACGAGCAAGAAGAACGTGCTCTCTTGTCTGTGCAAGAGGTCCGTCTGTACCTGCAACAACGAGGATAGCGCCGTCCATCTGAGCAGCACCTGTGATCATGTTCTTAACGTAGTCAGCATGTCCAGGGCAGTCAACGTGTGCATAGTGTCTG
>CALGCW010000082.1 GCA_937884385.1 uncultured Clostridia bacterium
ATCAACTGCATATTGACCAAGCTTTTCGTCAATAACTGCAATATTTGCCACAACACCGTTCAATACAGTTTCAGCATATTCCTTTGCTTTAAGGCAGGATGCCTTTTTGCAGATGTACGCGCCCCTGCCCGACTTTTTGCCCGTGGCATCAAGCGAAACTTCACCCTCGGGCGAGCGGACTACCCTGATAAGCTCAGGCTTTGGCTTATGCTCGTTGCACCCCAAGCACTGCCTTACGGGTATCTTTCGAGCGCTCCTTTGCTGTGCTCCCATATCACTCGGCCTTTATATCGACCTTGCAGCCTGTAAGGTGAGCGGCGAGCCTTGCGTTCTGGCCCTCTCTGCCTATCGCAAGAGAAAGCTGGTCGGGAGAAACGGTGACTCTGCAGGTGCGCTCATCCTCAAGATAAACGTCAAGCACCTTAGCGGGAGAAAGAGCCTCTGCAACGTACTCGGTAATATCGTCGCTGTACTTGATAATATCAACCTTCTCGCCTGAAAGCTCGTCAAGAATTGCGTTAATTCTCATACTGTTCTTACCAATGCAAGAGCCGACAGCCTCAACGTTCTCGTCACGTGAATAGACGGCAATCTTGGTTCTGCTTCCTGCCTCACGTGCAACGCCCTTAATAACTATTGTGCCGTCCTGAATCTCGGGTACCTCAAGCTCGAAGAGTCGCTTTACAAAGCTGGGGTGAACTCTCGAAAGAGTTACAAGCGGTCCTCTGAGCTCTCTGTTTACTTCCATAACGAACACCTTTATTCTCTCGCCGACAGTAAAGCTTTCTCCGGGAATCTGCTCATTCTTCATAAGAACTGCGCCCTCAGTTGCAATTTCCTTTGCAAGACTGTGGTGAGCATCAAAATCAACCTTATAGGGCTGAATTTCCCTGCCCCTTTTCACAAGCCTGAGTATTCTCTCCACCGCCCTATCAATAAGGCTCTCGTCAAGCTCGCCACTTTTTACAGCCTTAAGCGTAGCCTTTTCCATATATTTTGAGCCGCCGGGCATATTCAGATCGCACCCCGCCTTGTATGCTTCAATTCTATTATAAAGTGCACCCCAGTCAGTAACGACCATGCCGTCAAAGCCCCACTCGTCACGAAGAATATCCGTAAGAAGCTTTTTACTATCACTTGCGTGAACACCGTTTATTTTGTTATAGGAGCACATCACCGTGGCAGGCCGTCCATTCTTTACAGCAATCTCAAAAGGTGCGAGATATATCTCTCTGAACGCCCTCTCATCAAGTCGGCTGTCTCCGTTCATTCTCTTGTATTCCTGGCTGTTTACAGCAAAGTGCTTAAGGCTTGTCCCAACGCCCGTGCCCTCTACGCCTTTGATAAAAGAAGCCGCCATGTGGCCCGCAATATACGGATCCTCGGATATGTATTCAAAGCTTCTTCCGCCGAGAGGATTTCTTTTAATATTGCATCCCGGGCCAAGAACGATGGAAACTTCGTTTGAAAGCGCCTCTTTGCCTATAGCTTCACCCTCTTTTCTGTAAAGCTCCCTGTTCCAGGTCGCACCCGCAGTGACTGCGGTCGGAAAGCAAGTCGCAGGCAAAGAATCGTTTATGCCCATCATATCTGCAACCCCTTTTTGACATCTCAAACCGTGAGGGCCGTCACACATCATAAGAGATGGAATGCCATATTGCTTCATCTCCTTGGTGTGCCAGAAATCACCGCCCGTACAAAGCGAGATCTTGTCCTCAAGTGACATTTTTGAAATGATGCTTTTAATATCCATTTTCTCTCCTTTTCGTTTTTCAAGATAATCTGTTGCAAATTTTGATTTTACCTATTTATACGAATACATATTATCACAAATATTTATATATTTCTTGTATTTTCGTCTTATTTATGATATAATTGTATTGTTTTATTCGAAAGGATGGCGTAATATGAAAAAAATTGACCTCGAGTATCTGTGTAGAGTCATCGGAAACCTTGCAGGTATACCGATAAGGATATATAGAAACAAAAAGCTCATATACTACTTCTCTGTTGTAGATCTTCCTGTAGACCCCATAACACCGTACGTAGATAAAGCCTTTGAGATAACAGAAAAGGTTGGCTATTTCACAACACCGTATTTCAATTATTACGGCATCGTGCGCTCAGATATATGCACGGTAGTGCTCGGTCCTTCAAGGCAGACACCGATGAACGAACGAGATATGCGCTCCTTGGCATTTGAATGCGACGTTGCCCCCGAGCAAGCAGATCTCTTTATTTCTGCTATGAAAAGCCTTGTCCAAATGCCCCTCGGCAGCATTTTACAGATACTTTGTACGATGAATTACGTAATGAACGGCGAAAAGCTCTCACTCGAAGACGTTAGCATATTCGACTTCGAACAGATGAGCCTTGAGAGCATCATTGAAAATGAAAGGATCGCCAAAAACTACGAACAATCGGATGAATATTTGCCAAGAGAGGTCCATAACACCCTTGCACTTGAACAAACACTTATGCAAATGATCACAAAGGGAGACGTGGGCGCGCTCTGTGAATGGCTCGCTCACGCACCAAGCGTGAGAGGCGGAATAATTGCAAATGATGCGCTCCGACAACTGAAAAATACTTTCATCGTCACCGCCACACTTGCCTCCCGTGCCGCCATAAAGGGCGGTCTTGCCGCAGAGGATGCCCTGTCTCTCTCCGACGATTATATAAAAAAATGCGAGCTGCTTTCAGGAGTAGAGCAGATAGTGAATCTTCAATATCATATGGTTCTTGACTATGCCCGCAGGGTCGAAAGGATAAGACTCGGCAAAAATCCTTCAAAGCTGCTTATGCAAGTGACAAATCACGTTCATCACAACCTCTCAAAGCCTCTTGACATAGAAGGACTTGCAAACGCCCTTTTTATGAGCCGCACTCACCTTGCCTCAAGATTTAAAAAAGAAACAGGAATGACACTCACCGACTTTGTCCTGCGCGAAAAGGTCGAAGAAGCCAAAAGGCTCTTAAGATATAGCGATAAACCCCTTTCCACCATCGGTCAATATTTGGGCTTTTCGTCGCAAAGCCACTTTTCTAAGGTCTTCAAAAAATATGCAAACAAAACTCCGGGAGAATATCGAGATATACATACACGAAAACCTCAATAACATAGTTCAAAATCAAATATAGATTAACGCGACAAAAAGGACAGAGAATCTCTGTCCGTTTTGTTTTTAAATGCTATTCAATTTCACATAAAGAGCAAAATAGCCCGAACAATCTTTTCACTGAAAAGAAGTTCAAGCTATTAAGACTTGGGGTCATAGTACAAAAATGCAACTTGCATTATTCTACGTCATACCATTCATCACCAATTTCGAAATATCTTACAGGCTCATTCGTAATGAAAAAGAAGCCCTCTTGAAGTGGATATTCCACACCTGAGATCGTAATCGTTGTAGCTGTAATCAATTCGCTGGGAATATCCCAAATTGCCGGAGTCCCCGGCTCCTCGGCTTTATATATTCCGGCCTTATCGATTAAATTGTAATACCCATCTTCACCTTTAATGCTATAGAGTCTTCCAACAACGTAATTGTCTTTGGTAAACACCTTGTAGGCGTAGTCATCTTCTGAAACCGTACACCCCCAAAAAAGCTTTTTTACAGGTCTAAACCCTTGCAGATCCGACCAATAGCGTCCATCCTCTAAGTCGCCCCCGAATGTGAAATAATAGATCCTATAATCACCGGTATCGATATACTCGCTGTCTGCATAGCTTCCCGCAGCCATCTTCGGAGTAAAGCCATACGCTCCATGATGTATTGCAAACGGAAGATAAATCGTTGCAATAAGCAAAACAAAAATTGCTGACCATCCGATAATCTGCCCTATCCACCGTAGTTTTCGATTCTTTTTTACGATTACCTTTTCAGGCTCTTCGGTGGCAAGCTCCTCGGCAAAAATATCAAAAAGATTCTCCAACGTAGCCATAGATTCGGGATTGGGCAATCCCAAACCGTTTTCCCATTTTGCAACAGTGCTACGGCTCACAAAGAGTTTTTCCGCCAATTGCGATTGTGTGAGTCCTTTTTGTATTCGCAATTGCTTTGGTTTTTCCTTAAATTCCATATCATGTAACCTCCAAGCACCTATATTATAGCACAAATCAAGAAAAAGTGTTGTTACTTTTGTGTTACTTTGAAGTCTGTCCTTGTTTTCGTATACTAAAATGTGCGAAAATGTCGCGAGTTCAAGTCCCGAAGGCTCGGAAAAGGTTGCAAAATACAAAAGGTCAAAAATTTTGCCCTAAAAAACCGAAAAAGCCTTGTAAAACAAGGCTTTTTGGCATAGGTTGCATTTTTGACCTATGAGGATGGCTCCCCTTTTTGGACTTGAACCAAAGACCCCCTGATTAACAGTCAGGTGCT
>CALGCW010000083.1 GCA_937884385.1 uncultured Clostridia bacterium
AAGCTTTTTTGGTTACTTTTTTCTCGAAAAAAGTAACACCTTTTAAGTAAAGTAATTCCCCTACAAATCAAAATTTGAGTTTTATCAACATTTTATTCAAAGAGGTAAAAATGGCAGACATTTTTGAACTTTTTAAGAAAATATCAAGCGAGAATACTGCATCCCGAGAGCCTATATCCCACATTGTTGTGGGACTTGGCAATCCCGGCGCGCAGTATCTTCACACACGACACAACGCAGGATTCCTTGCGATAGACCACATTGCAAGAAAGTACGGAGCCACCGCCCAAAAAAGTGCGCACAAGGGGCTTGTGTGCGAGGCGACTATTGGCGGCAAACGCGTATTGCTCGTCAAGCCGCAGACCTTTATGAACCTTTCAGGCGAATGTGTTCGCGCGGTGATTGATTATTACAAGATAAGTACGGATAACCTTATCGTTATATATGATGACATAAGCCTTGACGTGGGTCGCCTTCGCGTTCGCCGTGATGGAAGCGCGGGCGGTCACAACGGTATCAAAAGTATACTTGAGCATACGGGAACTAAGGTTTTCCCAAGGATCAAGATCGGTGTGGGCGAGAAGCCGCACCCCGATTACGATCTTGCTTCGTGGGTGCTGTCCGAATTCAAGGGCGATGAATTAAAAATACTTGAGGACACGTTCCCAACCGTTTGCGAGGGACTTGAGACGATGCTCTCAAAGAGCATAGACGATGCAATGCAGATATGCAACAAAAAGAAATAGTTCGGAGAATATATGACCTATATTACAGATTCAATAAGGCTTGACAGCGAATACAGACAGCTTCTTGACACACTCAAGAAGGAATTCGCCGCCCACAAGCCATATCCGATAGCGGTCAGCGGACTTTGCGACGGTGCAACAGACGCAGCCTACGTGAGTCTTGTAAAGGATACCGAGCCTTACAGAAAAAAAGTGCCCGTCTGTATCTTTTGTTCTGATGAAAAGGAGTGCCTTCGACTTCAGAAGATGCTCACTCAGTTCGGCATCAGAGCGGCATTTTATCTGAACCGCGACCTTAACTTTTATAATATTACAGCCTCCCATGAGTACGAGCATGAGAGGCTTAAGGTGTTGTTTGAAACACTTGGCGGCGAGCTAGACGTCATCGTGACAACTCCCGATGCAGCGCTTTCTTATACTATGCCGCCACACAGACTTATTGACAGCATAATCAAGATAGATATAAACACCTCGACCACTCCCGAGGAGCTTTGCCGCGCCTTGACGCTTGCGGGCTTCGTTTGCGTACCGATGGTAGACGGTGCAGGGCAGTTTGCTCATCGCGGCGGTATCGTGGATATCTTTGCGCCAAGCGGCTTTTATACGAATTCTAAGGGCGAGCGCGCACGAGCTGATCTTCCTGTCAGAATTGAGTTTTTCGGAGATGAGATCGACCGAATGGGTCTGTTTTCTCCCGAAACGCAGAGAATGATCGAAACAGTAGACACAGTGGAGCTTCCGCCTGCGCGAGAGATCCTTGTAAGCATAGATGATCTGACAAGAGTTCGCGAAGCAATCTCTGCCCATCTTAAGTCCTGTAAGGACCCTGACGCATTCGTTGAAATGTCGGGCGAGATCAGTGTGATCGACGGGCTTTCCGGAGAGGGCGGCGGCGTAAAATTCATAGATAAGTATATTTCTCTCATCTATCCCGAAAGATGCTCGCTTTTCGACTATATCGATGGGCGCACCTGCGTGATACTGAAGGGAACCAATGCTATAAACGAGCGCATCAAGGGTGCACAGTGGCATACAAATGCAATTATCGAGGAATTGCTTGAGGGCGGCACTATCGCGCCCAAATATACGGATTATTGCAAGAGTGCGACTCATTTTGAAATGTTCTGCGATAGAAACGTGACACTTCACACCGACTCGATCACGCAGGGCATTGCAGGGAAGAACACAAGCGGTGTTTTCCACTTCAGAAGCAAGCAGACCGTCTCCTACGCAGATAAAACCGAGCTTCTTTTTGAGGATGTAGACCAATATCTTGCAAGTGGATTTTCACTTATCCTGCTCTGCGAGAACGAGATATTTGCAAAGAACGTCTGCGGACTTCTCTGCGAGAGAGGTATCGATGCTTGCCTGGAAGGACAGGACAGTACAAATGCGACAGTAAGAGTGCATTGGAGATCGCAGTTTTTGGGCTTTGAATTGCCGAGTGCGCGTTTTGCTATGCTTTCGACTCTTCCGGACAGCAAGGGCGGCGGCATCAATTCCGTCTCAAAGGCAATGCGCCGCAAAAAGAGGAGCAATACGCGTGAGATATTTTCCTATAATGATCTTGAGGTGGGTGACCTCGTGGTTCACGAAGCATACGGCATAGGCCGCTATGCGGGCATCGAGAACCTTATGCAGGACGGGGTCGCTCACGATTATATAACCATACAGTATGCGGGCAGTGACAAGCTGTTTTTACCCGTTGAAAAGCTTAGTGCGGTGTCCAAATACGTCGGTGCTCATTCCGATGACGGACTTATCAAGCTATCGCGCTTTGGAGGAGCAGAATGGGGACGCGCCAAGGCAAAGGCAAAGGCGGCGGTCAAAAATATGGCGAAGGAGCTTATCGAGCTCTATGCACGCAGAATGAGGACCGAGGGCTTTTCCTTCCCGCGCGACGATGATTTCCAACGTGACTTTGAAGCCGCGTTCGAATATGACGAGACCGACGCTCAGCTTGAGGCGATAAACGATATAAAGACCGATATGATGCACTCAATGCCGATGGACCGTCTGCTTTGCGGTGACGTTGGCTTCGGTAAGACCGAGGTCGCCTTCCGCGCGGCATATAAGGCAGTTCTCGGCGGCAAGCAGGTGGCGCTTCTTGTTCCCACGACAATTCTTGCGCTTCAGCATTATCAGACCGCACTCAGCCGCTTCCGTGCATTTGGTGTGAATGTGGATATGATATCGCGCTTCAAGACCGCTAAGCAGCAGGGAATTACAAAGCGAAAGCTTAAGAGGGGCGAGATAGATATCCTTATCGGCACTCACAGGCTTATTTCAAGTGATATTGAGTTCCGCGATCTCGGACTTCTAATCGTCGACGAGGAGCAGAGATTTGGAGTCGCGCAAAAGGAGAAGCTAAAGAAGCTTTCGGGCAATATCGACGTTCTCTCGCTCTCCGCCACTCCCATACCGAGAACGCTCAATATGGCAATGGGAGGTCTTCGAGATATATCAGTGCTTGATGAAGCACCCATCGACAGAATTCCGATACAGACTTACGTTCTTGAAGAGGACGACATAATTATAAATGAAGCGATCAGGCGAGAGCTCCGCCGTGGCGGTCAGGTGTTTTATATGCACAATTTCGTGGATAGCATCTATGCCGTTGCCGCAAGAATTCAAAAGAGCTTTCCCGATGCAAACGTGACGGTAGCGCACGGAAAAATGGACAAAGAGGAGCTTGAGGACATCTGGAACTCTATGCTTATGGGCGAGATCGATATCCTCGTCAGCACGACGATAATTGAAACGGGAATAGACATTCCGAACGCAAATACGCTCATCGTTGACAATGCTCACCGCCTTGGACTTTCTCAGCTCCATCAGATAAGGGGACGCGTGGGACGCTCACCAAGGCGCGCATACGCATATTTTACCTATCCAAAGAATATGGCGCTCACCGAGATCGCACAAAAGCGACTTGAGGCGATAAGGGAATATGCAGAGTTTGGCGCGGGCTTTAAGATAGCTATGCGAGACCTTGAGCTTCGCGGCGCGGGCAATATGCTTGGCGCGGAGCAGCACGGACATCTTGATGCCGTTGGATATGACCTCTATATCAAGCTTCTCAATGAAGCGGTGCTTGAGGAAAAGGGCGAAAAGGTAGAGGAAAAGCCCGAATGTGTGGTCAGCCTTAAATTTAATGCCTTCATTCCTGAAAAGTATGTGCCGTTTGCATCACAGCGAATGGGATTTTATAAGAGGATAGCACTTATCGACAACGATTATGACAGGCTCGATATACTCGATGAGCTTATTGACCGCTACGGAGATATACCGAAGCCTGCCGAAAATCTGCTTATGATCGCCCTCATCCGAGCAAACGCGCTCAAATGCGGTATTACCTCAATCTCTCAAGAGGGAAATGAATTTAGAGTGACTCCCTCACACATCGATATTGAAATATGGAGCGACGTTGAGGATGATTTCGATGGAAAGATGAAGATCGTGCTTTCATCCAAGCCGTATATCAGCGTTCGCCCTAACCGCAACTCCGATTCGCTCAAATCTCTCAACCGCGCACTCGAAAAGTATGTGGAGATATCTCTCAATCAATAAATTGCGGTTTGTTGGCGAGAAGTTACAAAGGAAGGATGTGTTCTTTTTCGAGAAAAAGAACCAAAAAGCTT
>CALGCW010000084.1 GCA_937884385.1 uncultured Clostridia bacterium
TCGCAATCATTTCTTCGTTCATCATGGTCTTTATCCTCCTTTACGATTTTTCGCAGTAGCCGATACCACCCTTAAATCCGAGGTGAGCGCAACTTCCGCATTTATTATTTCTTTCTTCAAGTCCGCTGGTTTCAAGCCAAGACTGTCTTTTGTCATAATTGTCAAATCTGTCTTTCAGCTGCCAGTAACCGTCACGCATTTCATAATTACACAAATACTGTCCTGTGAAGCATTTGCAGGGAGATGTTACAACAGTATATTCTTTTCCGTCAACCTTAGTCTCGCAGCCGCCGCCTGCCACTGCGTCCAACTCATCATCGGACAGCTCGCCTTTCTTTGCGCTCAACTGTTCAAAATACATTTTTGCATCTTCCTCGGTCAGTTCAATGCCGTCTTCTTTTGCAAGAGCCATCAGCTCTTCAACCGATTTCGCCTCTCTCGCCTTTGCAATCATTTCTTCGTTCATCATAGTAATTATCCTCCTTTATGATTTTGTAACTTTGCTTTTACAGCCATTGACGCTTTACTGCTTTTCCTTATAACCGCAGGAATCGCAAAGGTAATAGAATTTCATAGAAAAATTACCCGTTCCCTCGCTGATCATACGAAGCTCGGAATTGCAGTTGGGGCAGTACTTGGTTTTGCTCTCTCCGCAGCCGCCACCGGATACATCATCCAGTTCATCATCGGAGAGCTCGCCTTTTGTGGGATTGAGCTTTGCAAAATATTCCTTTGCCTGCTCCTCGCTCAGCTCCACGTTGCTTGCCTTTGCCAATTCAAGAAGCTCCTCGACCGATTTTGCCGCCTTTGCTTTTGTAATAAGTTCTTGGTTCATTTGAAAATCCTCCTTGGATTTTGAGTTTTGTTTTTCCTTTTCACCTATTTATTCGATCCAGAAATGAAAAGGTATAATTTTTTTCAAATTATTGTACGGAAATTCTGCCATCCGTGGTTTGATACTGCTCGGATATAGTTCCATTCGCGAAGCTTTGGATATATGCGATCAGTACCTCATAATCGTATATTCCTTCGTCGATCAGCAGCTCGTTGTCCGCAAACATCGTATAACCGTCGCCCTGTTCCTTTATCATATAGTTGTGAGAAGCAACGGTGTATTCCGCATTTACGTCAATCGGAAGGTACTCGCCGCTGTCCGATAACACATAAACGTCCTTGACACGTCTCGTTTCTCCGACTGAAACGAACATCTCGTTCTCATCCATCGTCACCGACGAGGCAACGGAGGTATCAATCGTAAATTTAATGCCCGAAACCTGCAAGAAACCGCCGTTCTCGCCGTCGTCAATCACTGCCAGCGTGCTTCTGCAAGCAAACTCCAAGGCGTCAAGTATCTCCTGTCCGCTCGCCTTTACCATGCAGATTGTATTCGCGTAAGGGTGAACGGCTATGACATCCTCGTAGGTGATCTCTCCCGCCTCGATATCCGCGCGGATCCCACCACCGTTGACAAAGGCAATATCAGCGCCCGAAACGTACCGATACGCATCCGCGCACAGATTGCCAAGGGCGGTCTCTCTGTTTCGCACGATACGGGTTCCGTCAGAATCGTACCGAGAGAGTGCAAATGCGGTGTCTGCAACCTTTTGCTTCAGCATTTGCTCGTAAACTGCGTATTCCGCGTCGATCTTGCTTTGAATATTTGCATCCTTTTTGCCGTAATCCGAAATCAAGCCAACGGTAATCGTGCCTTCCTCGGTAATGACAAGCTGACCAATATTCTCAAGCTCGGTTCCGGTAGAGGAAAGAAGCACCTCGTTTCCGTCCTTATCGTCAAGGATCATACAGGGGATCTCGCTGTGCGCGTGACCGTCCAGCAGAACGTCTGCTCCGGTCGTATTTTGTATCAGCTCAAGTGAGGTATAGGGCGAGGACTCACTGTTATCTCCAAGGTGAGAGAGAATCACGATGTACTCAGCACCTTTGTCTTTGCATTCGTCAATGTTTCTCTGAACCGTATCATACAAGGTCTGTCCGTCCTCTCCGGTAGCAAAGTCGTAAACGAACTCGCCGTTTTCCATAAAGTTGGAGGGAGTGGAATCCGTGATACTTTCGGGAGTGGAAACACCTATAAACGCTACGTCAACCTTTCCGTAGGATATGATTTCGTAGGGCTTCAACTGAGATACAATGCCGTTGCCCGATCCCGAATAGGTAATATTACAGCCGAGATAGCTTGCGTTTGAGGAGCTTATCAAAGAGGATAACTGCTCCATACCGTAGTCAAATTCGTGGTTGCCGAGAACCGCGAGATCATATCCTACCGCGTTCATCAGCTCAATAGAAAACGCGCCCTTTGAAACCGTTCCAACGTAATCTCCTTGAACGGCGTCGCCCACGTCAACAAGGGTGACGTATTTGCTTTTTGCTTCGATTGATTGCTTGTATGCCGATAGCCCTGCGTACCCGATATTTGTATCTGCCGCGCAATGCACGTCGTTAGTGAACAATATGTAGATATCCTCGCTTCGCTTATCCGAGCCGCAGGAGGAAATACACAATATGGCAAGAACAACGATTAAGGCAACCGAGATCAATCGAAGTGTTTTTGAAACAGCATTTACTCTTTTTTGTTTTCTACTGATAATGCTCATATCCTTTCTCCCAAATGACACGATCACTCAAAGAACTTGAATGATGCGGAGCTTTCTTCGATGTGAATAGATGCAAGATTGAGTTCATCCTTGATTTCTTTTGCAACCGCCTCTACATCTGCTCGCTCAATAAAGATCATCATATACACGAGCGTATCGTTCTCAATCACAACGCCGTTTTCCACGTACCCACCGTGAGTAACATATTCGGTATATCCGAAGCCGCTATCCGTAATGATTTTACGAGCAGCCGCTTGCGCTTCCTCAACGGTAAGCACCTGCGTGCCCGTATCTTTGTCGTTCAATCCAAAATAGATTGAGAATTTTTGCTCGGTTTCCTCTGCGCTATTGCAGGATACAAAGCAACAGCAGATCATACAAACGGCAAGTGCCAATACAATTATTTTTTTCATTTTCTTTTCCTCGTTTTTTTGTATTATATTTTAAGATTCCACCATAAGCGCACCAATGCGATTATTTACATCCCCATGGTATTTTCCTCCCACATAAAACAAAATCACTCAAATTTTTGGGTATGTTTCCTAACCCCTGTTTGCCTCATGATTACAGAGCCACATTCCACCCTCGTAACTCATGTAGTCACAGTCCTTGCAGGTCAATTGGCGATTACATTTATTACAATACACACAGCCTAAATCATCAATTCTAATAGATGATTTTTTGCAATGGTGACATCCGTAAATATTAGCGCAGACATATCCCACAGTAACAACCATTCTTCCATCACCTGCATAGCAAGCACCGCCTGCCACATTGTCGAGTTCATCATCGTCAATTTCACCGTACTTGGGACTGAGCTGTGCAAAGTATCTCTTTGCATCGTCCTCGGTTATTTCAACACCGTTTGCCTTTGCAAGCTCAAGGAGCTCATCAGTAGATTTTGCAGTTTTTGCTTTTTCAATCATTTCTGAGGTAAGGTTCTTCATAGCACTTTCTCCTTGTTTTCATTACTGCCTTTTCACCTATTTATACGATTAAAAAAG
>CALGCW010000085.1 GCA_937884385.1 uncultured Clostridia bacterium
ACATATCCCGACACTCTACGGTGAGCTTACCGAAGAGGTAATTATTCGATACAACGACGCGGTATACGCTATCCTTCCCGCAGGCGTTAAGCTTGCTGACGGTGTGACGGAGCTTAAATTCTCCGGTAAAAGCGTAGAAAACGGGGAAAATATCACACTTGGCGAGGGCGATAGCGCCAAGAGCTACGATATCCACATTGAGGGTATCCACGCAGATAACCAAAAGCCCATCACGGTTCATCTCGGTGCGATAGCAGAGAAGAACCTCAACGAGACTTCTCTCAAGCTCTTCCACGAGGACGTGCAGATGACAAGAGTGAGCAGTATCGCTGATTTTGCTATCAGCAATCAGTTCACATACAATCCCGATAACGGCACGGTTGTAATCTACGTTAACCATTTCTCCGTTTTCTCGGCGGTAAATACTTATGCAGATGAGTGGGATGGAAAAAGTGACACAACTTGGTACAACGAGAATGACATAGAGTTTACACTCACAACTGCGGAGCAGTTTGCAGGCTTTAGAGATCTTGTTGACGATGGAAATACCTTCGCAGGTAAAACTGTAAAGCTTGGCGTGGATATTGACCTTGCTGATAAGCCCTTCGATCCCATCGGATTTGGCTATTATGATGATGACAATTCCGACGGAAAGACAAATTATAGAGTCTTTATGGGCACTTTCGACGGTGCGGGCCACACAATTTATAATCTTTACCAGAATTGTTGGGAGCTTGACCCCGACAAGACAAATTACAGCACGTATACGTACAGCACAGCAGGCGCAGGCTTGTTCGCATCCATTAAGGACGCAACAATAAAGAATCTTGCTGTAAGCGGTGCGGAAATCGTATTTGAGTGCGTTGATATGGGCGTGGTAGTTGGCTACGCACAGGGAGAATGCCACTTTGAAAATATCATTGTTACAGATTCTAACATTGCAAACTACAACCGTTATACAGGCGGTGTTGTAGGTGAGGTCAGCTACGGTTCTTATGGAATTGATACAACCAAGGGTTATAGCCATACGTTTAAGAACGTAGTTGTTGACTCTTCCGTTAAGGTTTCCGGTCTTTGGGGTTCCTTTGGCTGCGGAATGGGCGGCGTGATCGGCGGCAAATGGGGCGATGCAACAGTTAAGATGGAGAACGTTATATCTGCGGCAGAGATGGACGTATATAACGACGTTGTTTCCGCTTATCAGTGGTATGCATTCCGCGGTTGCGGTATGCTTATCGGTCATACTGAGGAGCCCTACTCCGACGGCAGACACTCCGGTAATGCAACAGCAAGCTTCTTGACCTGTGAAAATGTTAAGGTTTACTACGGCGATTGGGTAAATTACCACTACTATGAATTTGAGAATCAAGACAATACAACCGGTCAGAGATACCCTTGGGTAAGAGCTGAAGCAGGTGAGTATTGCGACGCTTTCTCCAATATCAGATACGGCGTTCCTACACATAATGGTAAAAAGGTCAGCGACTTGACTGAAGAAGAACTCAAGGCAATAGCAACTGACTACACTCCCATCGTCTTCGACCAGCTCTATGGTGCAGACCGCGGTATGTACGGTACTGCTACACATGAGGGTGTGACGGTACATAATAAAAACACAAAGACGATATACATCCACAATGGTGCAGGATGGACAAATCTTAAACTTTACTATTGGTTTGCAAATGGTGAAGAAAGATGGACAACAGTAGCAGAAGGCGTTTCTATGAGTGATATGGAAACATCTACAGCGGGTGTATACAAGGTTAATATTCCTGCTTATGCTGAAGGCTTCAAGATTACAGCTGATAATGATAATACCACTGCAGAAATACTTTTAGCTGATGTAACAGATAATGAACATATTTCACTCGAAGGCGAGCATATTCATGCTTTTGTAAATCAAGAATGCGTATGTGGAGCAGTTAGATTTGAATTCGGTGCGAATGGGGAAGATCACTCGGATGGTTCTGAAGCAAAGGATTATTCCGAAACTGTAAACGAGTACACTCTTACATTGACAGGATTGTCCAAGGTTTATAAGTCTGCTAACGATGCCGGTGGTAACTCTTGCTTGAAGCTTGGAACAGGTAGCGATACAGGTTCATTTACGTTTACCATTCCTGAAAATGTAACACAAGTAATTATTTACGTTGCTAAGTATAAAGCGAATGAATCAACAGTAGTAATTAATGGTACAGAGCATAACCTTACCAAAAATTCCAATGATGGTGAGTATGATGAGATCGTAGTTGATACTACAAAAACTAAGACAATAACAGTTGCTACAACAAGTTCCGCAAAACGTTGTATGGTTAACTCTATTGTATTTATAGTAGAAAAGCTTGACCACGAGCATAATTACACGTCCGTTGTAACCGATCCTACCTGTACGGAGGACGGATATACCACGTATACTTGCTCAATTTGCGAACATAGCTATGTAGAAGCGGGAGAGAAAAAGACGGGACACAGCTATAATGAAGTAGTTACGACCGAACCTACATGCACGGAAAAAGGCCAAAAGACATTAACATGTTCTGCTTGCGGAGATAGTAAGATAGAAGAAATTGATACAATCGAGCATAACTATGTTGACGGTGTATGCTCAATGTGTAGCGACGAGCTTTCCCAAAACCCTGTTTGGCAGATTGTGACCGATGCTTCTGAACTCAAAGCTGGTGATAAAATAGTGATTGTTGCTAAAGACTATAACTATGCCTTGAGTACAACTCAAAAAGATAATAATAGAGGACAAGCAACTGTTACAAAGACTGATGAACAGATCACATTTGGCAATGACGTCCAGATTTTGACACTTGAAGTAGGTACAGTTGACGGAACATTTGCATTCAATACTGGTTCCGGATATCTCTATGCTGCAAGTTCTTCAAGCAACTATCTTAGAACAGAGACATCAATGTCTACTAATAGTAGCTGGAGCATTACCATTGCCAACGATGGCACTGCAACCATAGTGGCACAGGGTACTTACACCAGAAATACAATGCAATATAATCAGTCAAGTTCACTCTTTGCTTGCTATGCATCTGCATCTCAGAAAGCAATCGTAATTTATAAGCTTGAAGGCGGAAACAGCTCCGATTCTGAAGGCGGTGAGACGCCTAATCCCAATCCCGATCCCGAAACACCTACAGAACCCACAAAAGTTCTTGAAATTACCGTGGATGACTTTAATTCAACTTCGTATGCTGCTAATAACAATACCAAAACAGAAGGTGGTTATTCCTACACGTCATATCAGGTTATGAATCAAAGCAACACAATGCAGTGGCAGAAGGGCAAGGGTTACATCACCATTGCCATTAATGATTTTGTTAAGCTTGAAATGAAGTCAACTGCAGGTGCATATACCGTTACAGTTGGTGGCAAAAAAGTTGACGGCACAACTCTTGATGGCGTAACAACTTATGATCTAAGCAGTTTCTCTGGAGAAGTCAAAATCGCAGAAAGCGGCAGTGCAACCGGTAAGGTTGAATACTTGAAATTCTATAAATAAGCCATCTTTAAGCATGCGCCCTCGGGCGCGTGCTTTTTGTTTTTATTGAGCTTGGTGAAATTTGCAAATAATGTTGATTTATGCGAAAGCTTGTGTTATACTTGAAATATATTCTAAAAAAGAGAGGTGAGGGAATGGCTGTCGGCAATAAGAAAAACGGACTTATCGAGCTATTTCGTTTTTTGTGCTCGGTTTGGGTCGCGTATTTTCACGGTTTCTTTCCCGTGCTTTCAGATAAATTTAACGGCGAGAACGTTTCCGTTGACTTTTTCTTTCTCGTTTCGGGATTTTTCTTCTTAAAGTCGATCGATAAATATCTTGAAAGACCCACCGCAGAGGGAATTCGCTTCATTATTTGGGGCAGGAGCAAGAGGTTCATTGTGCCGCTTGCGATATCCTTCGTCTCGATCTGCTTGTGCAACCTTATCTTTCCGCTTGAGTTCAACGGCTTCAACTGGCCGCTTAGCTTCTTGTGGTTCTTTGCGGCGCAATTCTTGCTTTTGTCGCTCTATTACGTGCTTCTCAAAAGGTTAAAAAGCATTACAAAATTCAACGTTATTTGTCTTATAGTCGTTTGTGTATGCATTTCGCTTTGCACTCTTGAGCTTGCCCAATTCTACCGCGTGGCAAGAGCGCCCGGAATGCTTGCGCTCGGTATGCTCGTTTCTCAAATTCCAAAATTGAGCATCAAGCGAAAGGATGGGGAAGAGTTGAAAAAGCTCAATCTTGCCCTGAATGCCATTGGGTTTGCCATCTGCGCGATCGCGTTTATCTATTTTGCGTATCTGCCCGGGCAGGCGACCTGGAAGGTGCATTTGCTTTGTTGTGTTATTTCTCCATTGCTCATATATTTTGCCAATGCACTTCCGGTTTACAGCAAGCTGCTTAATTTGCTTGGAGAAATCAGCGTGTTTATTTACCTTGCCCAATTGCCGATACTTTTCCATCACTATTTAGTCAGCAGGGATACAAGAGACCAATTTCCGCTTCTTTGTATCTGCGCTTTGGCTATGTTCATCATTAACAGAGTGGTGAATAATAAGAAATTAATAAAATGAAGGGAAATACGTAATGACAGAGCTTGAAAAAATTGCTTATGCGAAATCATTTATAGATAAATTAGCAAATGGGATCAATCCCTTGGACGATAAGCCGATCCCCGAGGGTGATATTGCCAACAACGTTCGTCTTTCTAGGTGTTTTTTCTACGTGTCCGATGTTTTAAGGCAGGTAATCGAAAACGAGGGAGTAGGGGCTAAACGTGACAGAAGACCGCGCAAGCAGGAATTCAATCTCAACGCTGCGCAGAGAGCAAGGCTTCTCGTTTCCTCGTACCCTATTACAGTCAGTGAGATTGCAAATAATCTAAATAAGTTCGTAAATATCGAAACAACCAAAAGGATCACTGCCTCTGCCATAAATGATTGGCTTATGAGCATGGGACTTCTGGAAAATATCATACTTTCGAACGGCAAGAAGAGGAAGGGCACCACCGACCGCGGAAATCAAATGGGAATATTCGTCGACGAGCGCAACGGTCAGTTCGGGCAGTATTACGCCATAATTTTTACTTCGGAAGCCCAACAGTTCATATATGATAACTTAGACGCAATAATTGCCTATAAAGCTTAGCTATAAGCACTTTGTTTTGCTTGAGACCGTTATCTCATAAGGAAAAATTCCTTAATATTTGGATGTAAAAGGTAGTGTTGAGAATAAAAATGGACTCAATAGATGAGTTTTGTAGTTTAGAAAAAAATAAGTGGGCTACAAATAAATGATAAGAATTATATGGATTTGACAGTAATATATTAAAGAAAAATCGGGAATCCTACGACTCCCGATTTTTAGTTTGAGTGTAAACTTGAACTTGCGGCCTCTACCACCCCAAAGGGCTAATATTCACCACTTTACGAGCAAATTCACCATTTATTTATCAAATTACAACCATATTTGTTGAAATATAACCGTAATTTGTGGGATACGCCCCCACTTTCGTCACACTTGTGTTGCAACTATTTTAGTTAGTTGTAACGTTTAGTTGATACGAAAATAGAGGTAAAACCCATATTTCATCTCTAAATATATTATACCACTTGACTTCAAATAAGTCAATATGCTTTTGATTATTTCCAAATTTGATCGATATTTGTGAAATCATTAGCGGCAAAATATCGTGAATAATATTTCACAAAATATATTGATAATTTGCCGATAATGTGATATAATATTACCGATAGATATTGGAGGTGATGTTATGAACTATACAACAGTAGCCGAAATTGCGAAAAAGTGGGGCGTGTCCGAGCGCGCGGTGAGAAATTATTGCGCTGAGGGCCGTGTTGCAGGAGCGATCCTTGAGGGTAAGACTTGGAAGATTCCCGATAACGCCGATAAGCCTGTCCGAAAGAAGAGAAATGACGCCGTTAATACCTTGCTTGACGTTTTAAAAGAAGAGAAAAAAGCGAAGCTCCGCGGCGGCATTTATCATAAAGTGCAAGTCGATTTGACGTATAATTCAAATCACATTGAGGGCAGCCGCCTGACTCACGATCAGACGAGATATATTTACGAAACCAATACCATCGGAATCGTTGACGAGGCGGTACGTGTTGACGATATTATTGAAACGACCAATCACTTCCGTTGCATTGATTTCATCATCGACAAGGCAAATGCGAGCTTGAGTGAGACCAGCATCAAGCAGCTTCATTATTTGCTTAAAAGTGGCACGAGTGACAGTCGCAAGGATTGGTTTGCGGTGGGGGAATATAAGAGATTGCCCAATGAGGTCGGCGGAATGGACACCCCGATGCCCGAAGAGGTTGCAGAGAAAATTAAGTCACTTTTGACTTGGTACAATTCGCTTGAAAACGTAACGCTTGAGGATATAATCGAGTTCCACGTGCGATTTGAGAAAATTCACCCTTTCCAGGACGGAAACGGCCGTGTCGGTCGATTGATTATGTTTAAGGAGTGCTTGAAGAACAATATCGTGCCGTTCATAATCGATGAAAATCATAAGCTCTTCTATTATCGCGGACTCAAGGAATGGACTCGCGAGCGCGGTTATCTCGTCGAAACCTGCCTCTCTGCACAGGATAATTTTAAGCTGAGATTGGATTATTATAGGATCAAATACTAAAAAGACGACCATGCGGTCGTCTTTTTTGATATTGGTAATCATTACCTTTTGATGAGTCAATATTTAATCTGAAAGAGTCGAACAAATAGTTGTTTTTTGAATTCAAGCGAGCATTTCGAATGCTCGTTATTTTTTTTGAGAATTTTGAAGAATTTTGGCGAAAAAACAGGTATTATTATATAGGGGGAAATTTTTAGCACAATTCTATATATCAATGTTTGACCAAGCAAGAATGAAACAAATTTCAATATCGCCAAAGTATTTTCAGAAAAATGTTGCATTTTGACATAAGAAGTGGTACAATTAGATTGTATAAAATTTTATGTTGAGGTGAATTTATGGCTGCAAGTTATAAAAAACTTTTTAAGTTGTTAATTGATCGTGAAATGAAGAGTAAGGATCTCGCTGCAAAGGCGGGGATTAGTCCTACAACGCTCGCAAAAATGAAAAAAGACGGTGCAACCGTGTCAAGCGACGTGCTTGTTAGAATTTGTACTGCACTTAATTGTACTATGGATGATATTGTTGAGATAATACCTTGTAAAGATTAATTTTGGAGTATTGTTATGAGCCGTTGTTTGTTCAGTAGTAGTTTTAAAGAATTTATGAATTATGAAGATAATTTAATATTTGGAGAGTTGTGTGATAAATATCACGGTGAAGCGCTTACTACAACAAGAGAAGCGTGGAAGGGCGAAATATCCATTATGAAAAATGTTTTGCGCAATTATTGCGACACAGACGGACTAATTATTTTCGAATATGATATTCCTCGACTTGGTAAAAAAATAGATGTAGTTTTGCTTTTTGATGGAATTGTATTCTGTGTAGAGTTTAAGGTGGGTGAGTCCAAAATATTAGAGACAGATGTAGACCAAGTACTTGACTATGCACTTGATTTGAAGAATTTTCACAAGTTTAGCGAAGATAGACTTATTGTGCCTATTCTTGTAGCAACTAATTATCGTAATTCTTCAACCGATATTAAAATGTCTATTTATGACGATAGAGTGGTAAATCCTCTTGTTACTGGTAAAGCAGGTCTTGCAAATTTAGTTACAGAAGTATTAAATAAATTTCCTAACGAAACTCCAGTTAATCCGAACTGGATTATCAGCCCCTATGCTCCCACTCCTACAATTATCGAGGCTGCAAAGGCGCTGTATGAGAATCATTCTGTAGAGAATATCACTCGCCACGAGGCTGACAAGGTTACTACCGATAGAACTATAGCATACATATTAGATGTAATTCAAAAGAGCAAGGAAAATCAGCAAAAGAGCATTTGCTTTGTAACCGGAGTTCCTGGTGCTGGTAAGACCTTGGTTGGACTTGATGTTGCAATCAAGCAGACATACCAGGGCAACGACAACCCTGTTGAGGATGAGGGTGCTGTTTACCTTTCTGGAAACGGTCCTCTCGTTGCAGTATTGACAGAGGCACTTGCACAGGATAACTACAAAAAGTGTAGAGAAAATGGTAAGAAAAAGAAAATGACCGACTCTCGTCGTGAGGTTAGCAAGTCTATTCAGATAATTCACCGTTATCGTGATAATATGTTGGCGAAAATCAAGAATCCAGTTGAAAATGGTGTTCTTGAAATAGATCCAGAAAAGGCCGTAAAAATGGAGAAGGCTGGTTTCGGCGAGGTTGAGCACGTAGCTATTTTCGACGAGGCACAGCGCTCTTGGACTCACAAGAGAATTGCTGACTACTTAAAGCGTGGTGGAACTTACGGCAATAAACTGAAAGTTCCTAACTTCCCGGTGTCCGAAGCGGCATTTCTCATTTGGTCTCTTGACCAGCGTGAGGACTGGGCCACAATAGTTTGCCTTGTTGGTGGCGGTCAGGAGATCAATACGGGCGAAGCCGGCATTTCTGAGTGGATAAATGCACTGAATGAGCAGTTCCCACATTGGAATGTTTACATTTCTCCTAAGCTCACTGATCCAGAATACGCAGAGGGCAGAGTTAACGAGCTCCTTAAAGATAACAAGAATGTTACCTATGCAGAAAGCCTGCACTTGGGCGTATCTTTGCGTTCTTTCAGAGCAGAAAAACTGTCCGCTTTTGTTCACGCATTGCTTTCGTTTGACGATAACGCTTCGACGCTTTACAACGAAATCAAGGAGAAGTATCCTATTGTTCTGACAAGGGATATGAACAAGGCGAGAAGGTGGCTTCACGACAAGGTTCGTGGTACGGAGCGCACCGGTGTTTTGGTGACAAAGGAATCCGCGCGATTCAAACCGTTGGCAGTACATATATTGCCCGCAGGAGACGAAAACGCTGTGCATTGGTTCCTTGATGATAAAGCTGATGTAAGATCTTCGAATTATCTTGAAGATGCAGCTACCGAGATTCAGGTTCAAGGATTGGAGCTTGATTACACCTGTGTTCTTTGGGATGCTGATATGAGATGCGAAGGAGGCAAATGGAGCTTCCATAGATTCAATGGTCAGACGAAATGGACCGAGCAAAAATGCGACACCGAAAGCAAGCAAGAGCTTATGAAATATATGCTTAACGCATATCGTGTTCTTCTTACTCGTGCGAGATCAGGAATGGTTATTTGCGTCCCTGCAGGAAATCCCAATAAGACACTCAATGATTTCTGGGAGGATAGTACACGTTTGCCCGAATTTTATGATGGTACTTACGAATATTTGAAGAGTTTAGGAATTGAAGAAATATGAAAACTACAGAAGTAGTGGCTGCACTTGTGTGGCGAGATAATAAATTCATGATATGCCAACGTCCTGCGCACAAGGCGAGAGGGCTTTTGTGGGAGTTTGTTGGCGGCAAGGTCGAGCGGGGAGAAACGAAAGAGCAAGCCCTTATCCGAGAGTGCAGAGAAGAGCTTGCAGTGACAATTTCGGTTGGCAACGTATTTATGGACGTAACGCACGAATACCCCGACTTGACGGTGCATTTGACATTGTTCAATGCAAGCATATCCGAAGGCGAGCCGCAAAAGTTGGAGCACAACGATATAAAATGGATAACCCCGAGCGAAATTCCAAACTACGAATTCTGCCCAGCAGATGTGGAGATTTTAGAAAAAATCAAGTTAAAATATAGTTAATAACAACACTATGGAAAGGAGGTCGTAATGGATATTTTAAATAATATTTGCAAAGCAATTAAAGAAGCAAAGTGGCTTGAAATTACTTATCAAAACAAGCAAAGTGAAACCACATCATATTGGATTGCAATTAAAGACATAGACCCCGAAACAAGAAAATTCAAGGTTGTTATGTTCAACAGCAGCAAATCTATGAATGCTATTGAAACTTTAATTGAATTTAATAGGATCAAGAGTGCTAACATTTTGAATTTTTGCACCTATGATGGCGCGGATAAACTTGCTGACAAGATAGAAGCTAATCTTGACAAATTTCAATGGATGAATTATGACCGATTTAACCATAATGTATTGAACTACTATGTAGAGTGTAATACTCTTGATGGTGATCCCAGTCAAAAAGACTATGCATTAATTGATGGAATAGATCAAGACGTTTTGAGAAAAAACAAGTCATATAAGCTTAATGATGAGCAAATAGAACAAATTATTAAGAAGATATATCACTATGATATTAAAAAAGCATCTAATTCTCATTATTTATTAGTAATTAACTGTTTTTCTATAGATTACGGTAAAAGCAAATATGTAATGGCTTATTACAACATTTCTTTTGATCCAAGCAAGAAGTCATTAGTGTTAGATAAACGAGTTAATTTTAACAAATCGTTTTTGGTAGAAGGCAGAAAGCATTCATTATTTAACTATGTGAATATGGATGTCGATAAATTTATCGAAACTTTTGAAGAAAACTATCGAGAATATAAAGAAATAATCAGAGAAAACCTTAAATATGGTGAACAAATAAATACACGTCCTGAAATGATGATTTTACAACGAGAGACCACTGTAAAATTAGAGGATACTTATAGTGTGATTGAATCAAAGTATGAAAACAATGAGCTGCCAGTGCCACTCAAGTCATTCTTTGGTAACATAAGTAAGAGAAATAACATTAGAAGAAAAGAACCATCATTGATTATTTATGATAGAAGAATCAATATTAACCAAATGAGAGTTCTTTATAATGCTATGAAATATCCTGTTACATATGTGCAGGGACCTCCCGGAACGGGTAAAACACAAACTATCATTAATGTTGTTTTGAGTGCTTTTTATAACAATAAAACAATGTTGATTTGCTCTTCAAACAACAAGCCAGTTGATGGAATAGTTGAGAAACTTAAGTTCTCATATAGGGGAGAAACTATCAATTTCCCATACTTGAGACTGGGAAATATCGAGGATGTAAAGAAAGCCACCTTGAGAATACTCGAAGTGTACAACTATATAATGGGGACGTCAAAACAAGCAAGAGAAGATATGCTTGAAAAAATAAAGGTGTCCTCGGATAATAAAAACGAAAAGCTTATTGGACTACTTAATATTCAAGAAAAGAGAGTTGAAATAGAAAACTATCTCGAAAATGCGCAGAGATTTATAGATTCTCTTGCTGATAGTGATAGTAGAATTATTGACGTTCTTAAAAAGAGAGTAATCGAATTAAAGAATGAACTTCGCAAATTGCCTGAGATTAGTAACGATGAAGTTACTTCGTTGTTTATCCCTCTTCAAGAAAACTATCAACTTTCAAAGTTCTTGTTCTTTAAGTCATTGCAATATATTGAAAAATTAAAGAGAGATAAATATAAACCACTCATTAATATTTGCTCGATCAAAGATGACGAAGAACGAGCAGGAGAATTCAATTCGTGGATTCAAAATGATGATAATATGAAAATGCTTTCTGAAGCATTTCCTGTTATTTTCTCTACTAATATTTCTTCTCGAAGATTGGGCACACCCAACTTTATGTTTGACTTGGTGATTATGGATGAAGCAGGTCAATGTAATGTAGCTACGGCATTGATTCCTATCGCAAGGGCAAATTCTTTGCTGTTAGTTGGCGACCCCAACCAATTAAAACCAGTTATTATTTTGGAAGATCATACTAATAGGGATTTGATGGCAAAATACAATGTGCCTGCAAAATATAACTATAAGAACCACTCTATTTTGGACGTTATGTTGGAAAATGACAACATTTCAAAATACATATTGCTCAAATACCATTATAGATGTGGAAAAAAGATAATTGATTTTTCGAACCAAAGATATTACAACAATTCCTTAAACCTTTCTGCAGTTAGTAGTATAGGTGAGTTGGAATTGATGGATATCAAGAATAAAAATGTTAAACAAAAAAATGAAGCTTTTGAAGAAGCTGCAGGAATAGTTGATTACATTGAGAGAAACAAGTTGACGGATGTGTTCATTATAACTCCTTTTGTTAATCAAAAAGAATTGATCACTAAGTTGTTGAAACAAAAAGGTATAGAAGGAGTAGGCTGTGGAACTGTTCACTCAGCTCAAGGCGCAGAAAAAGACACTATCATCTTGTCAACTGCTTTGTCTACTAAAACAAGCAGAAAAACATTCGAATGGCTAAAAAATAATCAGGAACTTCTAAACGTAGCTGTAACCAGAGCTAAGAACAAGCTTATCATAGCTGCAGATACTGATGTGTTGAATGCATTATCCAATGATAAGAAGGATGACTTGTATCACTTGGTTGAATACGTTAAGCACAATGGTGATATATCAGTTCCACATAACGAATTGTCCACTATCGAAATAGGTAGTTCAAACGGTAGCCAAGCAGAAGATGAGTTCTATAAAACTATTTCTCACTTCTGTTCTTGTCATAAAACATTTGAAGCAGAGAGAAATGTAAAGCTCAGTAAACTATTCAAAGGAGAGCCTGAGTTCGCAAATTCCAATAAAGAATTTGACTTGGTTTTATACGAAACAAAGTTCTTTACTAAAAAGCCAAGCATAGTGTTTGAAATTAACGGTGGTGAGCATTTCGGTATTCTTGATAGAGAACGTTCCGATAGAGCTAAAGTAGAGATTTGTAAGAAAAAAGGAATTAAAATAATATTTATTCCAAATTCATTCGTGAAGAATTATGAGTACATTGTGGATATTATTATTTCATCTAAAAATGCAGATATTCCAATTCAGCAGACTTTGTTTGATTAGTCTGAGTTCTTATATGATTTTTATATTGGTCAAATAAAGTGATATTAGTGTTAAGGAGTAAATTATGAAGAAGATTGATGGATCACCGAAAAATCTAAAACAGCTGTTACAGAATACAAAATACTCGATTCATTATTATCAGAGAGAGTATATGTGGCAGAAAAAGCATATCGAGGAACTGATTGATGACTTGACATCGGAGTTTTTGGATAATTATAAAGTTGGAGATGCGCGTCAGGCGGTTGCTGATTATGGTGCGTATTTCATGGGTTCAATTGTTTTGGCAGGTAGAGAAAATGCAATTATTGATGGACAACAGCGTTTTTCATCTTTAACTTTGTTATTAATATACCTTAACAATCGACTTAAGAAAATTGGTCAAAGCTATAACATGATTGAAACTATGATTTTCTCTGAGTCCTTCGGAACAAAATCATTCAATATCAATGTTGAGGAGCGCCAAGAGTGCATGGAAGCGATCTTCAACAATAAGGATTTTGATACGACCGGTTACGGAGAATCTGTAAAAAATCTCTATGGTCGCTACACAGATATTGAGAGCATATTCCCGGAGGATATAACGGATGAGATGCTTCTTCATTTCTGCGATTGGCTTGCCGAGAAGGTGTTCTTTATTGAAATTGTAGCAACTACTGAACAAGATGCACACAAAGTTTTCGTTACGATGAATGATAGAGGACTCAGCCTTACATCAACGGAAATGTTGAAGGGATATCTGCTTTCAGAAATCAAGAACGACAGCTCTCGTGAGAAAATGAATGACTTGTGGAAGGATAAAGTTCTTGCTCTGAAGAAAGACGATGATAAGGGGGATGAAACCTTTATCAAGGCATGGCTTAGAGCTCATTACGCTGAAACTATTCGTGAAACCAAAGCAGGTGCAATCAATAAAGATTTTGACCTTATCGGTGGCTCTTTCCATAAGTGGGTGAGAGATGAACGCGAAAAGGTAGGTCTTGATACATCGGAGGACTTTGAACTCTTCATCAAAAAGTTTGCAAAGTTCGCTGAGGTGTACCAAAAGATCAGGGGAGCGGAAACAATTTTCTCTGAAGAAACCAAATACGTATATTATAACGCCCAAGTATACTTTACCTTGCAGCCACAGTTGCTTTTAGCACCGATTTGCTATGAGGATTCTTGGCCTGTTATCATTGAAAAGATTAATCTGACAGCTCGATTTATTGATATCTTGATTGTATCAAGAGTAACCAACTATCGTTCTGTAGATTATAGTACGATTAAGAATTACGTATTTAATGTAACTAAGGATATTCGACTTTGCGATATTCCTACACTCAAGAAAAAGCTTCAGCAGCATTACGATAACTTGGAATTCAAGCCTGAAGAAATGCTCCCTGACTTTGGACTTAATACCTTTACGAAAAAGTATATTAAGAACATCTTGGCGCGTGTTACAAGTTACATAGAAGAAAATACCGGCGTAGCTTCTAACTACTGCAACTATATGAATATTCAAACTAAGAATCCGTTTGAGATAGAGCATATTATTACCAATCACTATGAGTGGTTTACAAGTGAATATGCTGATCAGGAGGATTTTAGACGTTGGAGAAACAGCATAGGTGCGCTCTTGTTATTACATAAGAGCATTAATGCAAGTTTGAACGATGCAAGATATGATTATAAGTTAAGCAAGTATTGTTCTAACGAAGGCAACATATATACGGAGAGCTTGGGTGATCTCGCATATCAGAACAACCCAAAGTTCAAGCAGTTTATTGCTGATAATCATCTTGACTTCAAACCATACGAACAATTTGGAAAGAGTGAAATTTCAGAACGTGTTTCGCTTTTGGTGCAGCTCGTTAGGCTGGTTTGGAATGATGAGATGTTTAAGTGATCGAGGATAGGATACAATGAATAAAGATAACTATTCAGCTGAAGCTCGCGAACGCTGGGGAGATACCTCGGCGTATCGCGAGCATCAAGAAAAAACAAAGCATTATACAAAAGAGAAGTGGGCAGAGGCGAATGACGGCTTGATGGCGATTTTTGCCGAGTTTGCTGCGTGCAAAAACGGTGGATTGAGTCCCGATTCTGCCGAGGCGCAATTGCTGGTTGCAAAGCTTCAGGCGCACATCACGGAGAACTACTACACCTGCACAGACGAGATTCTCGCAGGGCTGGGAAAGATGTACGTTGCCGATGAGCGATTCGAGAAGAATATCGACAAGTATGGAGAGGGAACTGCCGAGTTTGCAGCGGAGGCAATCAGCCAATTTATGAAAACCATCGAGGTACATCAATGAAATTTCAGTTTGATACGACTTTAGAGCGAGATATTGACCTCTTGATTATGGAAGAATTTGTTGCTGACAAGGACTTCGCGCAGATTTTTCTTGACTCGGTTGGTTTAAATGGCGATTATATTGTGAAATATGTGATTCACTCTAAAATCGATGCAGCTTTGCGCGAATCGGATGTCGTGATTATTCTTGAAATTAACGGAAAACGGCATGCGATACATATTGAGGATAAAATTGATGCGCTGGCGATGCCTCGTCAGCACGATAGATATGATATGCGTGCGCAAAAGGATATTGAAGCAGGCGAATATGACTCGTATTCTGTTTTGATCGTTGCACCCGAAAAGTATCTTGAGGTTAATAAAGAAGCGAAGAAATACGAGCATCAAGTAAAATACGAGCAAATGCGTGAGCATTTTGCCATAAAAGGCGATGCGCGTTCACAGTATAAACTTGCGTTGATAGACAGAGCCATTTACGAGCAGAAGAATGGCTATCAATGGGAAGCAAATCCCGGTGTCGTAGCGTTCTGTACCAAAATGAACGTTTACAAGAAAACAAAATATCCCGGATTGCCGGATATGACCATTTCATGGTGGCCTGAATGCTTGACAACTTTGAAAAAAGTAAAGGTAGTTTTTAAGGCGGATAAGGGCTTTTGCGACCTTCAGTTTGGAAAAACAACTACAGAGGAATTGTGTGCCAAAACACAAGGATATCTTTCTGAACGGATGGTTGTTGTTAGAGCAAATAAATCTGCCTCCGTACGAATTCAGGTAACTCCAATTGATTTCAAACAGAGCTTTGAAGAAAAAATTGTTGAGGTTGACGAAGCTTTAGATGCAATTTGGGAATTGTATGAACTCTCAAAAAGACTTGCAATTGAGAACAAATAAACCGATATGAACCAATATCTCAAAAATCTAAACAAAATCGAGTTCGTCGTGACATATGCCTGCACAGGGCGGTGTAAGCACTGCTCCGAGGGCGAACACACGGCTTGCGGTGAGCGGATCGATCCCGGGATTGCCGCGGATGCGATGCGGAAGATCGCGGCGGAGTATGACATCAAAACCGTGATGACCTTTGGCGGTGAGCCGCTTTTGTACACGGATGCGGTCTATGCGATCATGGAAACCGCAAAAGAACTGAATATCACAAAACGACAGGTCATCACCAACGGTTATTTTTCAAAGAATGCCGATAAAATCCGCGAGGTCGCACAGCGACTTGCCGCGTGCGGCGTGAACGATTTGCTTTTGTCGGTGGATGCATTTCATCAGGAGACCATACCGCTTGATGTGGTGAAGCTGTTTGCCTCGGAAGCAAAAAAATGTCGCATACTGGTTCGCCTCCACCCTGCGTGGCTGGTGAGCGCGACGGATGACAATCCGTACAACAGAAAAACGCGGGAAATTCTCGACAGCTTTGCAGATATGGGAATCTCCGTTAACCACGGAAACGTCATTTTCCCCGAAGGGAACGCGCTCAAATACCTTGCGGAATATTTGACGGACGAGCATCCCGAAAATCCGTACGCGGAAGATCCATGCGACGTGCGTTGTGTGTCGTTTGAGCCGGACGGTGACGTTCTCGGCGGCAACGTGTATGAGCGCGATATTATGGAAATTGTAAACAATTATGCTCCGTAAAGGAGAAAAAATATGACCAACCAAGAAATTTTGAAGATTGCGATGGCGCAGTCTGCACGCGATCTCTCGGCTGATGCGAGGGACTTTGAAAAGAGCGAAAACGTGGTCGTGACGTCGCGCGTGAGTGACGGTGCGAGGCGGTATTTGGAGCTTCCGTTTTCCTGTCAGCTCGTGTCGTATGGAAACAACGTGGTGGCATCGGTGTCGCCTGAATTCCGAGAGATTACCGAAAATTACATAAACAAATATTCCGTGGAGCATCTGTTTGAAACGCCGCATTTGCATGTGCTGAACGAGGCTCTAATGTCAAAAGGACAGAAGATCTGCTTTATGGCGGAGTATTTTCTGCCGGATGTGGATGTGCTTTGTCCGCTTGATTGCCCCTATGAGCTTCGCGTTCTCACAGGGGAGGACTTTGCCGAGCTATATCTGCCCGAATGGTCGAACGCACTCTGCAAGGACAGACGGCACTTGGACGTGCTTGGCGTTGGTGCGTACGATAACGGACGGCTCGTCGGTCTTGCAGGCTGTTCTGCCGATTGCGACACGATGTGGCAGATCGGCATTGACGTGCTTACCGAATACCGCAGGCAGGGAATTGCCTCGGCACTCACAAGCCGTCTTGCCGTGGAGATTTTAAGTCGCGGAAAAGTGCCGTTTTATTGCGCCGCTTGGTGCAACGTGAAGTCGGTCCGCAACGCCATCCGTAGCGGTTTCCGTCCTGCGTGGGTGGAAATGACGGCGAAATCCTG
>CALGCW010000086.1 GCA_937884385.1 uncultured Clostridia bacterium
ACAGAGTTTGACGGCCGTGTCATCGGCTTAGTTATGCGCAGGAACGACTGCGAAGATAAGCTGGTGGTCGCACCGAAGTTGTTGATCACATAGGTCATCACGCGGTCGAATACTACTTTGTTTTTGATGATCCTGTGTCCTACAACGTCCTTACTGAGAATCTGATCGATAACGCCTTTAACATAAAGATCCTTATCATCGGGACGGTCAAATTCCAAAACCTTCGGAAAACCGCCATAGCGGATATATTCGTTAAACTCTGCAGAAAGATTGGAATCCACACTCTTCCCGAGAAACTTTTTCATTTCCAAAAACTCTCGGAAATTGAGCGGGAACATTTCGATCTCAATATAGCGACCCGTAAGCTTGGTTGCAAGCTCGCCGCTGAGCAGATAGGAGTTGGAACCGGTAATGAAAACAGAGAAATTTCCATCCTCGCGGAATGCGTTGACTACCTGCTCAAAGCCCTTGACGTTCTGTATCTCGTCGATGAAAATGTATTTGAAATTGTCGTCCGTGATTCTCGCGTTCAGCGCAGACTCAAGCGTTTCCGGCGTTTTGATATTTGTAAAACCTCTCTGATCAAGGTTCAGATAGATGATGTCTTTCGCGTCAACGCCGCTGTCTTTCAAATCCTCCATAACAGAAAGAAGAAAGCAAGACTTTCCGCAACGGCGAATACCGCTGATTACCTTGATAAGATCACTATTATAGAAACCTTTGATTTTATCAATATAATATTGCCGTTTGTAAATTTTTGTTTTCATTAATCGAACCCCCGTTTCCTTTTGATTGAAGTATAACATATTTCTCTCAAAAAGTCAAGCGTTATGGGGGTATAATTCAAATAAAATTCGAATTATACCCCCACAAACGCCATATAACTGCAAAAAATGATAGGATTTCTCCTCTTTCGAGCAGCTGTAAAGCAGGCTCTCTCTGTCCCTCACTGTCCCTAATTTCCGCAAAAATTACCGAATTAGTGACCGCTTTATTGCCCCTTCCGAGAAAAATGCACGGCTAATGCAAGGCCAGAGGGACGGGCGGTCACTTTTGTTTGCCACAGACCGTAAAATCGTTCTGAAACCATTATATCACAGTTCAAATGCTTTTTCAAGTGATCAAAAAAGTGTTAAAAAGCCGTCACAATTCGAACCCTGAGGTGGTTTTCGTCGACGTCACTTATAATCAGTTATTTGCCATCCTTCGCCGTCCTTGCCTATCCTTAAGAAAAGAGCAAAACAGGCAAAAAATGAGGCGATTTTGGAAAATTGTTAGGAAACTGAAAGGCAGAATATTTTGTATATAAAAAATCTCCCGAGTTGCACTCGGGAGATAAGCTTGTGTTATATATTTTCATCATTTGCAATGAAGTCCATAATGTTCTTGTGAACGACGCCGTCCCGTTTTTGAAGCAAGGGATCAAGCGTTAACAAAATTTTGGGGTAGTTATCGCGGATGCTGGAGAAAGGCTTGTACTCGCGCTCCTCGGTTGTAGGATCCATAATCGTCATAGCTACCTGTACGTAGCGGTATTCATCATTGGTGCGCGTAATAAAATCACATTCCAGCTTTCCGATGCGTCCCACGCTGATCTTGTATCCCTTTGCGCTCAGATAGGTGTAAACAATATTCTCAAGAGACGGACCGTAGTTGATCCTTGCGTCTACGTTGCGTGCAAAATATATACCGAGGTCCGCAAGATAATACTTTTGCTCTCCGCGAAGAGATTTTTTGGATTTGATATCAAATCGGGGGCACTTGTAAATGATCTTTGCTTTTTCGAGAATATCAAGATATTTGTTCAGCGTTTCGGTCTTGACGGAAATCTTTTCGTGCTTCTCCATATACTCTGCGATAGACGAAAGA
>CALGCW010000087.1 GCA_937884385.1 uncultured Clostridia bacterium
CAATCGGCTGTGAGCCGTATGATAAACGACTTGGAAAAGGAATGGAACGTGACGCTCTTGGAGCGCAACCGCACAGGCGTGAAGCTGACCTCGGACGGAATGAAGATACTGCCAATCGCGCAAAGCGTATGCCGAGAGTTTGAGCGCTTGCAGGAGCAGATCGACGAAATAAATGGGCTTCAATCTGGACTTATCCGTATCGGTACGTTTTCAAGCGTGGCAACTCATTGGTTGCCGAACATCATCAAGGAGTTTCAAAAGGACTATCCCAATATCGACTATGAGCTATTGCTCGGCGATTACACCGAGATAGAGGAATGGATCAAAACAGGGCGCGTTGATCTCGGCTTTCTCCGTCTGCCAACTGTCGATGAGTTTGAAACGGTATTCTTGGAGGAAGATAAGCTACTCGTGGTTATACCCGAGGATCACGCACTTGTCGATAAGGACAAATTTCCCGTAAAGGCATTGTGCGATTATCCCTTTATGCTTCTTGAAAAGGGAGCGAAAGCTGAGATTTCCGAGGTTTTTGAGAGAAACGGCATTACGCCTAACGTGCATTTTACAACGTGGGATGATTATGCGGTGATGTCAATGGTTGAGGGAGGTCTCGGAATTGCTATTCTTCCCGAGCTGATACTGCGTAGAATACCGTACAGAATAGTGGCTAAAGAGCTTGATGTGCCCGCGTTCAGAAGGATAGGCGTGGCTTATCGAAGCCAAAATGCACTCTCTATTGCCGCAAAGAAATTTATGGAGTATTTGAAATACAGATAGACAAAAAATATATACTTTAGGGAACAGGATAAGGAGAGGGGTCAAATTGCCTCACTCCGACAATTTAACCCCTCTCCGAGCGTTTCGCGAAGTGGGAAACCCACCTTGCGGCAGAAGATTATTCGTTATATTCAATATCAAAATAATTCAAAAGTGCTTTATAGGTATCCTGACCGTCAAGGCAGGTATCCACAAGGAAGCCCTGTTCACTATTCCATTCCTTCAAACCGCGATAATAAAACATCTTTTTACTGTCCTCGATAATAAACGGTACGATATTAAACCGCAAGCATTCTTTAAATGCTATGAGCCTACCTACTCTGCCGTTGCCATCTTGGAATGGATGGATTCGTTCGAAGCGTACGTGAAAGTCAAGTATATCGGCGAAGGTTTTGTGGCGTAACTTGTTATAGTCGGCAAGTAATGTTTTCATTTTCTGTGGCACATCTTCTGGCAGACAGGTGTCTGTTCCTCCGACTTCGTTTGGCAACTGCTTGTATTCGCCGATGGCAAACCATGTCTTGCTGCTGTCTGCTGTGCTGGATTTCAGCAGATGGTGAAGGGATTT
>CALGCW010000088.1 GCA_937884385.1 uncultured Clostridia bacterium
CTTGAGATCAACTGTTTCACCAACGAGGGCTGAAAGGTCACCATCCTTAGCGATGCCGCTGTGGGATGCGGGAACGAAAACTACTGTGGAGTCTACCTGAACGGAAAGACCGCCGTTAACTACTTTAAGTACCTTACCGGAAACGACCTCGCCACTCTCCTTAAGAGCAACGATGTTCTTCCAGTTTCTGTCGGAGTCAGTGCGCTTCTTGGAAAGCTCTGCAACGCCTTCAATATCGCTTACACGGATAACGAATGCTTCAACAGCGTCGCCGATGTTGAACATCTGTGTAAGGTGCGCGGATGCATCATCTGTAATCTGCTCGGCTTTGATAATGCCTGTAACTTTTGCGCCGAGGTCGAGCTGAAGCTCTGCATCGGTAACGTGTGTTACGTATCCGGTTACTGTATCTCCTGTATTTAAAGTTTTAAGTGATTGTTCGAGCAATTCTGCAAAATTTTCATTCATTTCGCTCATGATTAAAAATACCTCCTCGATATCGCGCTTTGGCGTCGATGCTCCTGCCACGATACCTATTTTTTTATTTGTCGGAAATTTTCCGTCAAGCTCCTCTGCGTTTTCAACCCAGACAGTCTCGGCGCACGCGCCGCTACAAATTTTATGTAATTTCGCCGTGTTTGAGCTCTCTTTTCCGCCAACTACGACCATAAAATCGCAATTTTCGGCAAGGCTTTTCGCTTCATTCTGACGAATTTCCGTAACACTACATATTGTATCAAAAATTTTTGAATTTGTACAGTACTTTTTTGTAATTTTTAAACTTTTTTCCCACTCCGCCAAATTTTGGGTCGTTTGAGCCGCCAAAATCAGCGTTTTTTTGTGCATTTTTGATAAAGACCCATTTCGGAACGATTCTTCAAGTGCATCGGCGCTCTCAAAAACCGCTTTCTCGCCTTCGGCGTAGCTCATTATCCCCACAACCTCGGGATGAGTCGGCGTGCCAAGCAAAGCAAAAAAGCTTTCGGGCGTACTGTTCTCCTTCGCTATCCTGTGTATCTTTTTTACAAACGGGCAAGTCATATCCGCATAGTCAAAAAATGCGTTATCCTCCTTACAGCTTGCAAGCAGCTTTTCCGTCTCTGCGCTGATTCCGTGTGCCCTGATAAAAACCGTGACCGGTGAATCTTCACTTGCACTGTCGCAAACATCACCGATCTCACTCTCGTCAAGCGAGCGAACACCGTTTTTTTCAAGCCACTCGATATAGCCGGTATTGTGAATAAGATGTCCGAGTGTGAAGATCCTCTCTCCGTCTTTTTTTTCCTTTATGCGCTTCTCTACCGCGTCGGTCGCACGCGCAACACCGAAGCAGAAGCCCGCGTGCTCTGCTACCGTTATCTTATTTGACATCTTTTATGTCCGTTTCGGTCCAAAGCTTGCAAACGTCCGCCCAAATGCGGTCTGCAACCTTCTGGTGTCCTTCGCTTCCCTTGTTGGTTTCAAAATCATATTCCTCGTTTTTAACGAGCTCACCTATTATAAGATAATTCTTTCTGAACATTTGTGTCTTACCCGACTTTCACTTAATCGCAACAGGCAAAACGTCGGCTCCGCTTCTTGCGGCGATAAGACCGACACCGTTCTTAACGGTGGTGGTAGAGGGATCAATGCCCGGCTTTCTGGTTCCCTGAGGGAAGATACCTACACAATCCTTATCCTTGAGAAGATTTATCGTATTGCGAAGAGCCGTGATATCGCTGCTCTTCCTGTCAACAGGATAACATCCGATCGCTTTAAGGAATGCTCCCACAACGGGAACCTTAAACAACTCTTTTTTAGACATAAAGCGGATCTGATTGTGCATACAGGCACAAATGATCACACCGTCAGCCGCACCCGTATGATTACAAGCAACGATAAAGTGGTTATCAAGCGGCTCGTTCGACGCGTTGATGACTCTCACTCTGTAGAGCCTGCGTGCCGCACCTGCAAGCAACCAATAAAAGAATTTATATGCTTTTTTCTCTTTTTCGAAGCTCTGTTCGTTCGTTTTCTTATTTTCGCTCATTTACTAACCTCACGATTATCTCAAGACATTCTTCCACAGTCAGAACCGAGTTGTCTAAAACCATTGCATCCGCCGCGGGAACTGCGGGGGCGATATCTCTGCCCCTGTCGTGCTTATCGCGCTCAATCATATCCGAAAGAACTTCCTCAAAGCTGACCTGCACTCCCTTGGAAAGAAGCTCCTCCGTCCTTCTTTTGGCACGGCACTCATCGCTTGCGGTAAGAAAGATCTTCACGTCTGCATCAGGGATGATGACAGTACCTATATCTCTTCCGTCCATAACCACGCTGTTTTCTCTCGCGAGATTTTTTTGCATATCAAGAAGAAACGCGCGAACTACGGGAAGCGCAGATACCGCAGAAGCATACATCGACATCTCAGGCTTTCTGATCTTATCGCCAAGATCCTCTCCGTTGAGAATGACTCTTTGTGCGCCGTCAACGTATTTAAGCTCAATATTTATTTTTGGCAAAAGTGCCCCAACCTCGTCTGCATCGTGGGGGTCCTTTCCGTTCTGATAAACGAAGTATCCCACGGTCCTGTAAAGCGCACCCGTGTCAACGTATACAATTCCAAGCGTGCGAGCGACCGCCTTAGCAAGCGTGCTTTTACCCGAACCGCTTGGTCCGTCAATAGCAATTCTTATCATTTTTGAATATTCCCTTCAAAAGAGTTCATTTATATTGTTGTTTGGTCAAATTCTATTCAAAGCTTGCCCACGCGGCATTCTCGCCGGCAAGCGTCGCAGTTGAAAACGCTATCTGTAAATTAAAACCGCCCGTATAGGCATCAAGGTCAAGCACCTCTCCTGCAAAATACAACCCCGAAACGAGCCTAGACTCCATAGTTTTAGGACTTACCTCACTAACGCTCACACCGCCCTTTGTGATTATCGCCTCGTTGATGGGGCGAAATCCCATAAGCGGTATCTCAATGTTTTTCATAACACCAACAAGGCGTTCGCGCTCCTCCTTGGTAATTGAATTTACCTTTTTCCTCGGGTCGATACCAGAAAGGCCGACCACTGCGGATATCATCTTCTGAGGAAGAAGTGCGTCAAGCGAGTTGATAAAATCTCTGTTCTTAACCTCGGAAAAGTCAGAAAGTATCCTTTCGTCAAGCTTTTTTTCATCAAGCGCGGGTTTCATATCTATGCACGCAACGTATCTGCCGCTTTCAATATCCGAAAGATGCGCGCTTGCAGAGAGCACGACGGGTCCCGTAAGACCGAAGTGGGTAAACATCAGCTCCCCGAAATCCTCATATACCACCTTGCCGCTTTGTCCGTCGCGAACCTTAAAGGCAACGTTCTTGAGCGAAAGACCTTGAAGATGTGCGCACAGCCTTCCTTTTGCCACAAGCGGCACAAGGGAAGGTCTTATGCTCTCTATTCTGTGACCGACGCTTTCGGCAAATCTGTATCCGTCCCCGGTAGAGCCTGTCGAAACATAGCTCGCTCCTCCCGTACAAAGGATCACGCTTTTGGCTCGGTATTGCTCTTTTCCCACATTTACGCCGACGGCTCTATTTCCCTCTGTGACTATGGACTCTACCCTTTGGTTGATAATTTTAACTCCCGAGTCACGGCACGCGCGCTCCATCGCAGAGACGATATCCTGCGCCTTATCCGAAACGGGAAATACTCTTTTTCCTCTTTCGACCTTCAGCGGCACTCCGAGCTCCTCGAAGAATTCCTTGGTATCGGTGGTTGAAAAGCGGGAGATCGCGGCAAAAAGAAACTTGGAATTGGTCGCAACGTTGGCAAGGAACTCGCCACGGTCACAATCGTTTGTGACGTTGCATCTGCCCTTTCCCGTGATGCGGAGCTTTTTTCCAAGCCTTTCGTTTTTTTCAAATAGCAGAACGTCAGCTCCGGCTCTTGCGGCAACGCAAGCCGCCATCATTCCTGCCGCACCGCCGCCGATGACGATGACTCCGGCATCTTTTTTTGCTTCAATCATAATCTCTTTTACCAATACCCATAATCCGCCATTTTATTTTTTATCATAAATATTATATATTTATTCTTCCGAAATGTCAAGAGATTTTGCAAGATAATAATCCTCTTTTATTATTCAACTTTTTTTGAGATATCTATGGAAATGAGAATAAAAGTATGATATAATAAACAAAAAAGTATTTGTGAGGTAGATATGCTTCTTTCTTTTCTCTTTGAGCAAATCGAAAAAACCGAATACAAATGCGCCCGTCCCAACAGAGACGTGACGCACATCACGTCCAACTCGCGCCTTGTGACGGAAGGGTCGGTCTTTGTATGCATAAAGGGCTTTACTGTCGACGGACACAATTTTGCCGCCCAAGCTTATGAGCTCGGCTGCAGAGCCTTCGTCGCAAGCGCTCCCCTTTCTCTGCCGGACGATGCAGACGTTCTCATCACACCTGACACAAGACGTGCGCTCGCCCTTCTTTCCTGCAGGCTCTACGGCGAGCCCTCAAAATCAATGCACGTAATCGGTATTACGGGAACCAAGGGAAAGACAACGACAGCCCTCATCATCAAGCAGCTTCTTGATATGTCGGGGATACCGACGGGCTATATAGGCTCAAACGGCATACTCTTTAAGGGCTGCAAGATCGAAACGCAAAACACTACCCCTGAAAGCAATATCATACAATACCACCTTAAGGAGATGAAGGATCGCGGAGTTGAGGCAGTGGTAATCGAGGTCTCCTCACAGGCGCTCTACCTTGACCGTGTCCTCGGAATAGACTTTGATGTTGAGATATTCACGAATCTCTCCCTTGATCACGTTGGAAAAAACGAGCACGCAAGCTTTGAAGAGTATATGCTGGCAAAAAAGAAGCTTTTCGATCTTTATCCCGCAAATCTCGTCATTGCGAATGCGGATGACCCCCATACTCCTGCGGTCCTGAAGGATTCAAGCAGCAAAAAGCTTTTCTTTTCAATAGATAATGCCTCCGATCTTCGCGCATCGGATATTGAGCTATACAGAGATGAAAATATACTCGGCGTATCATTTTGTGCGAGCACAGGTGAGGATAAAATAAAGTATACGATCCCGATTCCCGGGGAATTCAACGTTCACAACGCACTTGCGGCAATATCGGTAGCAAGGTATTTTGGAATCGATGCGAAAAGTATTGCCGATTCCCTTTCCAAGATAAGCATCAGCGGAAGATTTGAAACCATAGTCAAAAAGGGCGGAGCCTGCTTCGTTATCGACTATGCGCATAACGGGGTGAGCCTTGCGTCTGCACTTAAGGCATTGCGTGCTTATGAGCCCACAAGACTTATCTGCCTTTTCGGCTCTGTAGGCGGAAGAACGCAGATCCGACGCGCGCAGCTTGGAAAGGCAGCCTCAGAATTTGCTGATTTCTCGATACTCACCTCTGATAACCCCGATGCCGAAAACCCCATCGACATCATCAACGACATTGCCCTGCACTTTTCGGATCCCGATTCCTTCGTTTCGATCCCCGACAGACGCGAAGCCATAGAATATGCCGTTGATATGGCTTGCAGCGGTGATATAGTGCTTCTCGCAGGCAAGGGACACGAAAAATACCAAACGGTAAACGGAAATAAGCTCTACTTCTGCGAGCGCGAAATAATCGAAGATTGCATCAATAAGATCAAACTCTTTAAATAAATACAAATTTCACAACAGCAATACGCAAAATAATAAAAAAAGCGAGTATGAAAACCATACTCGCTTTATTTTTTTAATTTCAAATGAGGTCGGAGCCGTCCTCGGGAATAACCTCGTTGACCGCTGCGATAGCGCATTCGATCATATCGTCCGTGGGCTCAAGAACCGTTATTCTCTGCATCCAGAGACCGGGCGCAGAAAGGATCTTAACGATCTTGCCGTCGTGTCTGCCCGCAAATTTGATGAATTCATAGCCAAGGCCCATGGTCACGGGAAGAAGCAAGAGCTTAACAAGCGTTCTCACAAGTGTGGGAAGCTCGGGAGGGATGACCATACCCACAAAAATGCTTACAAGGAGCATTACGATAAGGAAGCTCGTACCGCATCTTGGATGGAATCTTCCCTGCTTTCTGACGTTCTCAACGGTAAGCTCAAGTCCTGCCTCGTAGCAGAAAATTGTCTTATGCTCTGCTCCGTGGTATTGGAACGTACGCTTTATATCGTTCATTCTTGAAACGGCTGCCATATATCCGACGAGGATCGCGATCTTGAATACACCTTCAAAAACGGATTTGAGGATCCTGCTTCCCGCAAACACAGGAATTATCTTTGAAAGGAGATCGTATATAAAGGTAGGAAGGAAGATGAAGAGTCCTACCGAAAGAAGAACTCCCAGCACCATTGCAACTACGCCGACCACAGCCATCGTTCCCTTGCTTTCTTCCTTTTCGGTCTCGTCCTCAAAGCCCGCGATCTCCGCGCTCTTCATAAGGGATTTATAGCCGCTGATCATCGTAGATACGAAATTGAACACACCGCGAATTACGGGTGTTTTTCTGAACGTATCGATGACTGTTTTCTTCTTGTTTGCGGGCTCGTTTTCCCACTTTTCGAGAACTATCTCTCCTTGCGTATTTCTCACCGCCATTGCGCTGAGCTTTGGCCCGCGCATCATAATACCCTCAATAAGTGCCTGACCGCCTATCGAGGTCTTTCTTGCTCTGCAAGCTTTGTTTTCTGACATATTTATTCTCCATTCCGCCACCCTTGTGGCAAGATGATATTTCAATAGATTATTATAATACAAATATATGAACGTTTTGTGAATAAAATTGCGGTTTTATCCTTCAAATTTTGATTTAGCGGGGAGTTACCTTGCTTAAAAGGTGTTACTTTTTTCGAGAAAAAAGTAACCAAAAAAAGCTTTATTCAGCTTTGCGGCAAGATTTCGCGCAAATTGTGTTGTGACAAGCCACAACACATAACGATTTT
>CALGCW010000089.1 GCA_937884385.1 uncultured Clostridia bacterium
TCGACAAGGGAGAAAATCGTTTTGTGTTGTGCTTTAGCGCAACACAATTTGCGCGGGAGTTATTCGCGAAGCTCTACAAAAAGCTTTTTGGTTCTTTTTCTCGAAAAAGAACATATTTTTTCTTGTAACTTCTGCGCGATAAATCCCAATTTACAGGGGAGGGGTTTCCCCTCCCTTTATATTTTTGCTTTTTTAATTCCGAATATTTTTCTCAAAAACAGCGACAGGACGGTTGGTGTTTTCCAAAGCACGATCTTCATAAATATTACCTCAAACAAGAATTGACTATGTAGTCATTTTCATTATATGAAGAATGGAATTATTTTGACAAATCCTTGCTTTCGATCACGAAGACTCCGCCTTTTTTGCAGCTTACCATAGCAAAGCTATCGCTAACCTCGTTGGAAATGGCGAAGGATGCGATATCTCTTGATATGGTGGCATTTTTTACGTTATATTTTGCGCCCTCAACGGTCACTCCCTTTGCAGAAGAAAGAGAGGGGATCAGTCCAAAATACTTATACTCGCTTTTGGGAACGAGCAGGGATGAGCGTTCCTTGAGGTAGCGCACGCGGTTTTTGCCGTCGCAGAGAGTCACCATCGGTGCGACTGTGGCGACGTCCTCAAGCAAGCAGAGGTTTGCGAGGGTATGGTCAAGTCTGCCGGAGAGACCGCCGATAATGAATATTTCGTCCGAGTAGTCGTTAAGCGTGTCAAGTGCGAGGTCAACGGCAAGCTGCGCGTCGCTCTCATTCTTTTCTGCGGGAACGCGGATTATTTTGGCGCGAGAAGGGAAGGCTCGCTCATTTGTGGAGTCAAAATCGCCCACGATGAAGTCGCAACGCTCTGCGAAGCCAAGCTTTTTAGCATTATCGTAGCCCGAATCGGCGGCAATAACGAGTGCGGATTCGGGAATTGGCGACTCAAGTGCGGATCTATCCACCTCGCCACCAATGAAAATGTATGATTTCATATTATTTATTATCCCACTTATGTTTATTTTTAAGGGAGGCATAGATCTCGAGGAAGCTATCGTGGCGGGATTTTGAGATGCTGCCGTTCTTTACTGCTTCAAGGATAGCGCAGCCTTCCTCCTTCGTATGAGTGCATTTTGTATATCTGCACTCGCCGATATAGTCGCGGAATTCCCGCATATTATATGCGAGGTCCTCTTTATCAAAGAAATTAAATCTTTCAAAATCGAGAAGCGAAAATCCGGGGGTGTCTGCTACGTATCCGCAATCCTGTGCGTCGCTTATGGGATAAAGCTCAACGTGGCGCGTGGTGTGGCGTCCGCGTTGGATCTTTACGCTTATCGTATTGGTGGTAAGTGACAGATCGGGGAAGAGCGCGTTGAGAAGCGTGGATTTTCCTATGCCCGATGCGCCGGCAAAGGCGCTCGTTTTTCCGCACAGGTGGGTATTGACGTAATCTCTGATCGCGTCGACGCCCTCGCCTGTTTTCGCGCTCAAAACGAATGCGCTGTAGCCTGCCTTTTGATAGATATTTTGCAATTCCTTGGCGTATTCGGGTGCGAGGTCGCATTTTCCGATAATTATGACGGGTTCTATATCGTTATGCTCCGCTATGCAGATAAGCTTATCTATCGTTGGAAGCACGGGCGCGGGGGATGCCGCCGCCATTGAGATGAACATAACGTCTAGATTTGCCATTGGAGGGCGGATGAGCTCATTGGTGCGCTCAAGGATATCGCTTATTCTTATATCGTTGCTTTTGGAGTCGCTTGCTTCTATTGAGTGGTCCGTATAGACGATCTCAACGTTATCTCCGACAAGCGGCTTTATATGATTGTGTCTGAATGAGCCGCTTGCGCTGCAGGCTATCAGCTTGCCTGCAAGCGGAGATGGTGTGCCGAAGGCTTGGATATGGGTATGCTCATCAACGAGCTTTATGGTATAAAGCCCTCCGACACCCTTTAAAATTTTACCGTATGTTCTATATTCCATTCTTTTACCGTTTCAGTTAATGTATATATTGGTGCTTCGTTGAGTATATTCGAGGGGAAGATGGATATCCAGACGAAGAAGGATATTACAAGGACGAGCACGAGTGCAAGTATGACACCGAGCAGTACGGAAATAAGGCTGCTTTCCTTATCTCTCTTGACTATGGCGCTTACGTTCTCGTCGATGACGGTGGTATTCGTTGATTCCGTTTTGGGAAGCCGCTGGCTTCTTACGTGGGGCAGCTCCGAGGAGGGGATACGGACCGTTTTTTCGCCCGAGGTGTGGGCACTCACTTGCGGAAGTCTGTCACTCTTTGGCTTGAACGTGCCCGAATGCGAGGTGGTGCGCTTGAACGCGCCCTGATGTTGGGCAAAGCTTGCGCCCTTTTCGCTAAAGGACTGTATCGCTCTGTTGGAGATGTTGGGCACGGGCGTATAGGGCTTGCGCTCTATAACGCGGTATCTGCTTGAGTTTTTCTCGTTGCCAAACACCGTTTTTGAGTTCTGACGGAGTGCGCGGATGTCGGTAAGCATCTCCTGTGCGCTCGTGTATCTCTTGCGCGGATTTTTCTCCATTGCGCGAAGTATTATCTGCTCCAGTCCGACGGAAATGTCGGGGCGGAAGAAGCTTGGCGGCAGCGGCTCTTTGCCTATCTGCATTTTTGCGACCTCGGTCGCGTTCTCGTGGTAGAAGGGGAGACGGTCCGTCATAGCCTCGTAGAGCATTACGCCGAGAGAGTAGATATCACTCTCTGCCTTGGGCGTTTTACCCTGTGCTTGCTCCGGACTTACGTAGTATACCGTACCGAGTGCGACGTCGCTCTTCTCCTTGGATCTGTCGAGCATTGCGTCAAGGCGCGCGATACCGAAGTCCGCCACCTTTATGCTTCCGTTTTGCAAAAGTATGATATTCTGCGGCTTGATGTCGCAGTGTACGATGTTTTTGGAATGTATGTAGTCAAGGGCAGAAAGTATCTGCGTTGCATAGTAGAGGACCTCGCGCTCTGGAAGCGCGCCGCGGTGGTCGATATGCTTTTTGAGGGTGATGCCCTCGACGTATTCCATTATGATATATTTAGTGCTATTGGTGATAGCGGTACTGTAGACCTGAACTATATTTGGGTGTGAGAGCAATGAAAGTGCCGTGGATTCGTTGATGAAGAGCTTTATCTGACGCGGGTTATGCTCAAGCTTTTTGTTCATCATCTTGATCGCGACGCTTCTGCCCGTGACGATATCGTAAGCTCCGTACACGGTCGCCATACCGCCCGTGCCGATGACGTTGCATATCGTATATCTGCCCTCAAAGGTCTCGCCTATAAAGGGATCAAAGGTCGTCATTTATTCACCTCCGATTCCTGAGTGCAAAGCAGGATGGCGGATATATTATCGTGTCCGCCCGCCTCGTTCGCAAGTCTTATGTATGCAAAGACCTTCTCCGCTATGCTGAGCGGTGAGAGTGCTATCTGCTGCAACTTGTCCTCGTGCAAAAGTCCGTGGAGACCGTCCGAGCAGAGAAGGAAATAAGTCTCGCTTTTGAGCGATATTCTCTTATCGGAAATATCGGGCTCGATCTCGTCCTTGATGCCGAGAGCCTTAGTTATGAGATTTTTTGAAGGGTGATCCCAAGCCTCGTCGCGTGTGATCTCCTTATTGTCAACAAGCATCTGCACGTAGGAGTGGTCCTTTGAAAGCTGTTTTATCTCGCGCTTATTTATCATATAAAGGCGGCTGTCGCCCACGTTTGCGTAATACACCCTTGCTTTTGATTCAATGAACACCACGGCGTTGAGGGTGCAGCCCATTCCGTAGAGGGAGAGGTCCTCTCTCGCTTTCTCAAGAATGGCTTTGTTTGCCGCTTCAACGCTCTTTTTGATGGCTGATTTGACCAATCGGCTGTCATATTTGGATTTTTCCATAGCTTCCTCGGAAAGGCAGGAAACGACCGTGTCCATAAACGTGCAGGCACCTATCTCGGACGCGATCTTACCGCCTGCCGCGCCGCCCATTCCGTCACAAACGACGGCAACGGTCACACCGGTCTTAAGGCAGGTTATGCTGATGTAATCCTCATTTATTTCTCTTACGTTTCCTCTGTCGGTCAAGCCGTAAATGTTCATAAATACTCCTCTTTTTCGGATTAGTTTTGCGTGTCGTCCTTTTTCTTCATCTCGTCCCTGCGAAGCTGGCCGCAGGAGGCGTTGATATCCGCGCCGAGGGTTCTTCTTACGGTCGCGCGGATGCCCTTCGCTTCAAGGACGGAAGCGAATTTCTTTATCTGATCCTTGCCGCTTTTTTTGAAATCTCTTTCCTTTACGGGATTGACGGGAATGAGATTTACGTGGATCGGCATAGTGGTGTTTTTCGTTCTTAATTTGGAGTTGAGCTTTTTAGCAAGTGAGAGTGCGTTCTCCTCGCTATCATTTTCGCCTGCGATGAGCGTATACTCAAAGGATATCCTTCTGCCTGTTTTGTCAAAGTATGCTTTGCACGCGTCAAGCAGCTCGTCTACGCCCCAATGTCTGTTTACGGGCATTATCTTGCTTCTTATCTCGTCGTTTGATGCGTGGAGCGAGATGGAGAGCGTTATCTGGAAGTCCTCCTGTGCGAGCTTATATATTTTATCAACGAGTCCGCAGGTGGAAAGGGAAATGTGGCGGTAGCCGATGTTGAGCCCTTCCTTGTGCCCGACGAGGCGAAGAAATTTGATCACATTATCGTAGTTGTCAAGCGGCTCGCCAATGCCCATCATTACGATGCCGTCGATCCTCTCTCCAAGGTCGCACTGTGCCGCAATTATCTGACCGAGCAGCTCGCAAACCTCAAGGTCGCGGACCTTGCCACCGATGGTAGACGCGCAGAACGCGCATCCCATTCGGCATCCTATCTGTGACGAGATGCATATCGTTGTGCCGTGATCGTATTTCATTACTACGCTCTCAACGCAGTTGCCGTCGTCAAGCTCAAACAGGTATTTTACCGTGCCGTCTATCGCAGAAACGAGCTTTCTTCTTATTTTTGGCAGTGAGTACTTGGCATTTGCAAACAGCTTTTCCTTCGTTGCGGCAGAAAGATTTGTCAGATCCCTCGGCGAGACACCCTTGTGCATCGGCGAAAATATCTGCTTTGCACGGAATTTCGCTTCGCCTATTGACAAAACGTATGCCTGTAGCTCTTCGTATGTAAAATTGAGTAGGTTTTGCATTTGTGTCTCCTTTCGGGAAGGGTGGGTGGTTAGTTGGTTTCTTTACTTGGGAAGAGTTACTTTTTTCGAGAAAAAAGTAACCAAAAAAGCTTTTGATCAGCTTCGCGGCAAGATTTCGCGTAAATTTTCGATAAAATGCGAGCATTTTAT
>CALGCW010000090.1 GCA_937884385.1 uncultured Clostridia bacterium
GCATTGACATCCATCCGGGTGCATCCATCGGCAAGTACTTCTTTATTGATCATGGTACGGGTATCGTGATTGGTGAAACTGCGGTTATTGGCAATAACGTGAAAATTTATCAGGGTGTAACTCTTGGTGCGCTCTCGACGCGCGGGGGCCAGCGCCTCTCCGGCAAAAAGCGTCATCCGACAATTCAGGACAACGTAACAATTTATGCGAATGCTTCCATTCTAGGCGGCGATACGGTCGTAGGCGAAAATGCCATTATCGGCGGCAGCGCGTTCATCACGAGTTCCGTTGCGCCCAATACCCGCGTGAGCATGAAGAACCTCGGTCTTGTATATTACTGCAACTACGTTCTCGGTACGTACAATGACGGTATTACGCAGATGTTGGTTTCGGTCATCGGCGGTGTGCCCATGGGCATTGGTATCTTTGCCGTGTGGCCACTGGCAAAGAAGTTCGGCAAAAGAAACGTGACTATGTGGGGCTTCGTGCTTTATGCCATCGGTAGTCTGATCTGCTGGCTGTTTCCCACCAATCTTATCATCGTGTTGGTCGGACAGTTTATAAAGAACATCGGCGGTCTTCCTTGCGCATACGTGTTTATGGCGCTCTTTGCCGACACGCTTGACCATCTTGAGTGGAAGAGCGGTATCCGCTGCGACGGCTTGGCAATGTCGATCTATAACGTCATCGCGGTAGCTCTTGTTGGTATTGTAACGGGAGTTTTCAACGGCATGCTGAGTGCTGCCGGTTATATTGCACCTTCTATGGACGCTGCAGGGAATACCGTTGCGGCAACTCAGCCGCAGGCTGTCCTTGACGCGATTACCTTCTCCTTCGTGGGTCTTGAAGTGTTTACGGGTATTGTGCTTGCCGTGCTTCTCGCGTTCTTCTCGGTAGAAAAAACGATTGGCAGAAAGCAGGCTGTTATCAAGACTCGTCAGGGTGCAGAGGTTACAGAGGGAGTCGTACCCCTTTCCGCAAAAGAAACTGCTGCATGGGAAAAGGAGATGGCTGCGGGTGAGCAATACTACGAAAAGATTCAGAAAGAACTGAACGGTAAGTAATATGAAAGCGATAAGACTCAAAACAGAATTTCTAAAATGTCCCATAGGCGCAGATTTTCAGAAGCCGCTCTTGACCTGGAATTGCGAGGGTGGCACCAAGCAGACGGCTTATCGGATTGTTGCCCAAACGAACGGAACCGTTATTTGGGATAGCGGTAAGGTGGAGAGCGATTCCATGCGCGCAATATATCCCGAACCCCTTTGTTCGCGGCAGAGAGTTGATTGGAGTGTAACGCTGTGGGATGAGCACGGCGACGGCGGAGAACCAACAGATGCGGTTTTTGAAATGGGATTGCTCGACAAATCTGATTGGCAGGCAAAATGGATTTCGGGAAACTATACAATAAATTCTTGCAAGCGTTATCCTGTGGATTGCTTCAAAAAAGAATTTGATACAAGTGACGTCAAAAAGGCACGCATTTATGCGAGCGCTTGCGGTGTATATGAGCTCTGCCTCAACGGTAAGCGCGTTGGGGATTTCATTCTTGCTCCCGGGCATACCGATTACCGTAAAAGAGTGCAATATCAGACCTATGACGTAACCGACCTTTTGAAAAACGGTGCAAATACCATTACGGCAGAGCTTGCCGACGGTTGGTATCGCGGATCTTGCGGCGCGTGGGGGCTCAGAAACCAGTACGGCAAGCAGACAAAGCTCATTGTACAGTTGGAAATCGAGAAGACCGACGGCACGCGTCAAACGGTTGTAACCGACGGCACTTGGGCTTGGTCAAATGACGGCGCACTTCGCAGGGCAGACAATCAGGATGGCGAGATCGTAGATGCAAGGCTTGCGCCAAGTTATAGCAAAAAGGCGCGTGTCACAAAGCACAAGGCAACGCTTGCCGCGTCCAATAACGTGCCCGTAACCGAGCATGAGACATTCAAGCCCACCGTGATAACCACGCCAAGCGGCAAAAAAGTGCTTGACTTTGGGCAGAATATTGCGGGCTACATCAAATTTTCTATCGATGCAAAAGCAGGGCAGACACTCAAACTTCGCTTTGGAGAAACCTTCGACAAGGACGGCGAATTTACGCAGAAGAACATTCAATGCGCCACCAAGAAGCGACAAACTCCTTTGCAAGAAGTGATCTATACCGCCAAGCAAGGGCGCAACGAATACAAGACGAAATTCGCAATCTTCGGTTTTCAGTACGTTCTTGTCAAGGGAGATATGGATTGGAACCCCGAGGATTTTACGGCGATAGCGGTCTATTCCGATATGGAAGAAACGCTCCGCTTCGATTGCTCTCATCCGCTCATCAATAAGTTTGTAGAAAACACTCGATGGTCTGCCAAGAACAACCACGCGGATGTTCCCACGGATTGTCCGACGCGTGAACGCCACGGCTGGACGGGAGATGCCCAGATATTCTGCGACACCGCTGCATATTTCTTCGATTACGCCTCATTTGCGAGAAAATATCTTCGTGATATGTGTGACGGGCGCAGAAGAAACGGTGTTTTTCGTCAGATCACACCGATGGGCGGAATCGATTTCTATATGAATGCCATGGACGGCTCTGCCGGATGGTCGGATGCTGGCGTTCTCATTCCGTATAGGATCTATAAAAAATATGGCGATCTCCGCATCCTTGAAGATAACTACGAGGCAATGCGCAAATATGCCATCTTTAAGATAAAGAGCGTCGGCAAGCATTATCTTACGGGACTGCCTACGGGGCTTTCACGTAAAGACAGAAAAACGATTTCCAATTACGGTCAATCCTACGGTGAGTGGGCAGAACCGATGGACGTTAAGGCGTTTGCCGTTTCGGACTTTATCAATCCTCATCCCGAGGAAACCACGGCATATCTCGTTTATATGCTGGAAACCATGACGGAGATTGCCGAAATCCTTGGAAAAACGCAGGACAAAGCACTGTATCAGAGGCACGCGGATATCGTCCGCGGCGGTTATAGGAAACTGATCGAAACCGAAAAATATAGCTATGATACCGACAGACAGGCAAAGCTCGTCCGCCCGTTATACTTGAAGCTGCTTGATGAAAAACAAACCGAGTTTGCCCAAGCGCGTCTCTTACAGGCTCTTGATCATTACGGCTGGCGGCTGGGCACAGGATTCTTGTCCACGCCCTTTATCCTCTACGTTCTTGCGGATATGGATATTGAGTACGCTTATCGTCTGCTTGAAAACGAGGAAATGCCAGGCTGGCTCTTTATGCCTAAGATGGGAGCTAACACCATTTGGGAAAGCTGGGAAGGCACGCAGGCGCAGGGCGGAGTTGCCTCTCTCAACCACTATTCAAAGGGTGCTGTCTGCGAATGGCTCTTTGGAGAGATGTGTGGAATTCAGATCGGCAGCGAAAACGAATATATTATCAAGCCAAAGATTGGTGGCAATATTAATCACGCATCTTGCGAGTACAACGGAGTATATGGCAAAGTGAAGAGCGAGTGGCGCAAGAATGTGGATAGCATTACGTATCGCATTACAGTGCCTGCCAATGTGTTCGTTAAAGCGATCCTGCCCAACGGGGAGCACGTTTGCGGTGCAGGTGTACATGAATTTACCGTGCTAAAATGAGCAATGACGGCGGTTCTCAAAACAGAGAATCGCCGTCGTGTTTTGTGTGGTTACAGAATCCTGTTGAAATAACAAGTATTTTGTGTTATAATAATTATTCGAACAATACCGTGCGACAGCACGTAAGGAGATAGATTATGAAAAAACTGATACCGATATTATTATCCACCCTTCTGTTTACAGGCTGTGCGTCATCTAATAACCAAGCCAATACCTACCGTAGCATCACCATGGACGAGGCGGTGGACATGATGGCGAAGGAGACAGGCTATATCATCCTCGATGTGCGCCGTCCCGATGAGTATGCGGCAGGGCATATTCCTAACGCTATCAATGTGGCTAACGAAACCATCGGAACGGCTGAGATCCCC
>CALGCW010000091.1 GCA_937884385.1 uncultured Clostridia bacterium
GACGATCTGCTTGAAAACCACAGAATACTCAACGACCTCGTTCACGAAATGGACAAGACCAGAAAGACCACTATCGCGGCGGTTTCCATGTGCAAGATGGACGATCCCTATATCCAGATCCCCGACGTTGTTTCCTACAACCACTACTTCGGCTGGTACGGTGGCAATACCACTATGAACGGCCCCTGGTTCGATAAGTTCCACGAAAAGTTCCCGAACATCCCGATCGGATGCTCCGAATACGGCTGTGAGGCACTCAACTGGCACACAAGCAACCCCAAGCAGGGCGACTACACTGAGGAATATCAGGCATACTACCACGAGGAGCTCATTAAGCAGCTTTTCACAAGAAAATATATGTGGGCTACCCACGTTTGGAATATGTTCGACTTCGGCGCTGACTCAAGAGCCGAGGGTGGCGAAAACGGTCAGAACCATAAGGGTCTTATGACTATGGACAGAAAATATAAGAAGGATTCCTTCTATGCTTACAAGGCTTGGCTCCGTTCACCCGAGGAAGCTCCCTTCGTTCACCTCTGCGGCAAGAGATACGTTGACAGAGTTGAGGACGTAACGAAGGTAACGGTATACTCCAACCTTCCCGAGGTTGAGCTCTTCGTAAACGGCGAATCCATCGGTAAGAAAACGGCAGAGGATCACTTCTTCTACTTCGACGTAAAGAACGTTGGCGAGTCCACCATCGTTGCAAAGGCAGGCGAATTCACCGACGAAGGCACTATCCGCAAGGTAGATGAGATGAACCCCGCATACGTTCTCGTAGAAAAGGGCGCTATCCTTAACTGGTTCGATATCGACGCACCCGAAGGACGCTTCTCTCTCAACGATACTCTTGGCGACATTATGGATACTCTTGCAGGCAAGCTTTGGTTCGCGAAGGTCGGTATGACCATCAAAAAGAAGATGGATGCAGGCAAGAAGGATGGCGAAAAGAAGGGTGGCGGCTTTGACGTTGACCTCTCAGCAGGGGGCGGCCTTATGGAAATGATGGGCGGCTTCACAGTCCTTCGCCTTACATCTATGATGGGTATGGCTAACGTTGACTTCACCAAGGAAGAGCTCCTTGCAATGAACAAAGAGCTTAACAAGATAAAGAAGCCCAAGAAAAAGAACTAATTTAATAATATAACTCAAAATGGGGGCGTTCGCGCTCCCATTTTTCTTTTTATTATAATTTTTATTGACAAATATGATGATAATATGATAGAATAAAAATGCCAAACAAAACCGAATAAATATACTTACACCAGGCAGATACCGTTTTTTGATAAAAACGTATGTGCTCTTCTTTTGCGTGCTTGCTGTAAGTATATTCGCAAAATGGTTTTGTTTGGCGACAATTTGAGCATTGCGTTTTTTGTGCGCCAGCTCAGGTTGGCGCACTTTTTATTTTGGAGCATATTATGATCAAGATCACGTCGCTGAACAAAACCTACAAATCAAGAAAAAGAAGAAAATGCCGCGCGCTGAACGATATAAGCCTTACTCTGCCCGACTCGGGCCTTGTTTTCGTGCTCGGCAAAAGCGGAAGCGGAAAGAGCACGCTTCTAAATCTTATCGGCGGACTTGACAGCGTGAGCAGCGGAAGCATTGAGGTGGACGGAAACGACCTTGCAAGATTTAAGGAAAAGGATTTTTGCAATTACAGAAATTCTCACATAGGCTTTATATTTCAAGACTACCATCTCATTGATGAGTTGACCGTCTATGAGAACATTAGACTTTCTCTTGACCTTGAAAACAAAGCTGAAGACCACCTTATCGGCGAAGCACTTGCAAGAGTTGACCTTGCAGGCTATGAGGAGAGATACCCCACCGAGCTTTCGGGCGGTGAGCAGCAAAGAGTTGCTATCGCGCGCGCCATAGTCAAAAAGCCGCGAATAATCCTTGCCGATGAGCCCACGGGCAATCTTGATACCCACACCGCAAGAGCTATAGTTGAGCTTCTGAAGGAGCTTTCAACAGATTGCTTGATCCTCATCGTTTCGCACAATATCAATGACGCGAATAACTATGCCGATAGAATAATTGAGCTCAAAAAGGGACAAATAATCTCCGATAAAACTCGAAACCCTAACTTTTTAGACGAAGTGAGCCTGCAAAACGGCGAGCTTGTATATCCGCAGGGACTTGCGCTTAGTGACACTGATATTGATTTTATAAATAACAATCTAACAAAGTTCACAAAGAAAACCGACAAGTTTTTGCCCACTGTCGAAACAAGAAATAATGCTAAAAAAGTCAAAATCGAAAATAAAAGCCTCAAATTTAACCGCGAGATAAGCCTTTCAGGCAAATTTCTCAAAAACAAGGCACTCTCCATCGCCCTCTCCGCCTTTATGGTCGCCGTAATCATGGTAATTATGGCTCTCGCTCAGACGATTATTAATTTTGATAGCGGTAGAATCATCAAACAGGAACTGGACAAGTACAATTCCGATTCCATCTACTATTCTAAATTACTCAACGACGAGCAAAAGGCTATGCTTGCCAAAAACGAACACATTGCCGATTGTTATCCGGAAATATACGCAAGCGAAATACAAAAGATAAAGGATACCGGCTATACGGGAAAGATATATGAGGTTTTGAAATATGACATACATATATCGCTTAGCCAGATCTCGGCAGGCATATCAAGAACGTTTTTCTCAAAGCCGCCTTATGTATTGGAGTCAATTGGTACGATAATCGTTGACGAAGAATTCCTCGAAAGAAAGTTCGGTGAGATCAAATATCTTGCAAAGGCTGAAGACCCTCACCCGACCGGCGTGATTATTACCGACTACGTTGCAGATGCCATAATGCTTTCCGGACAAGTTCCTTACGCAGTTAGCTATGAATCCCTCATTGGCGAATATCATTGGAACGGCAGTGAAACAATGTATAGCTGCGTATCTCGCGGATATATCAACGGCATCATTTATACAGGCTATAAGGAGAGATATGCCGAAATGTTTGAGCTGATCGAAAAAGGTGAGCTTGGAACATATGCAGATATTAAGGAAAACGAAAAATTCGCAAAGTTTATCGAAGAGGTATATTCAGGTCTTGCCTTCTGCTATACAACAAATCCAAATTTCAAGGAAGACGCGCTCACCAACCCTTCTTGGGAGATGCTTTGGCACTATACACTCAGCTTTAACGGTGGTGAAACATATTACTCTCATACAGGTCCCCAAATCAGAAAGGGTAGCTTTTACGGTATTGAGCTTGGGGATTACGACGTAATAATGAACAGAGATACCTATAACGAATTCTTTGGCACGGATCATCAAAAATCCGACATTGAAAAATTCGTACCGCATAAGGTCAGTATGAGTCATTACAAGCATTTCGATCAAAATAATCCTCTATTTACTCAGGATATTAACATAGTCGGATTGTTTGAGAATAATACAAACAAAATGGGTGGAACGTTTATTGTTGGCGATGGCGTTTGGGAATTATTCGCAAAGGACTATATCTACACCACAGGCTTGCTTTTGGAAGGAAATGAAAAACTTGATGCCGTTATAGATGCTGCCAACGAAATGGGCTTTCAGCAGCACATAGGAGTAGCAGAAGGCATCCATACAATGACAAAGGCGGTTGACGTCTTTATCCCTATATTCGAGCTTGTCGCAATATTTTTGTGCATCGGTGTTATCTTCATTCTGGTGAATTTTTCTTCCAAAATGATCAACGACAAAATGCACGAGATCGGAATTTTGAAGGCTCTGGGCACGAAAAACGGCTCAATAGGAGTTGTTTTCGGCTTGCAGGTCGTGCTTATTGCGATCCTGACCTGCATTCTGGCAACCGCAGGGTACTATTTCTTCATCGATATCGCCAATGACGTGCTTATCGAGTCGCTGATGCGACTTGCCCCCAATTCTGTCGTGCTCGATCTCGATTTTCTTACGTTCCAACCCAAGATCGCACTTGATAATTGCATACTTATCTTCATTCTTGCCCTTGCTTCTCTCATCTTCCCGATGGCAAAGATCAAGGCGATCAAGCCGGTAAAGATAATCAAAGCTAAAGAATAAAAACAAAAAATCCCTCGAAAGAGGGATTTTTTCTTTTCGCCTTACAAAAGCTCCTCACGAAGCGCGGCAAGAATCTTCTTTTCCTCACGCGAAACCTTGACCTGTGAGAGCCCCAGTGCATCTGCAACCTGCTGTTGAGTCATATTTCTGAAATACCGCAGTATTATCAGCCTTTGCCGATCCCTCGGCAGTCTTGCTATCGCCTGACCAAGCGCGATCCTGTCTGTCAGCTTCTCGATCTCTCGATCGGGCGAAGCGAGCTGACTCTCAAGCGTCAGCTTCTCATCGTCTCCAAAGGTCTCAGAAAGCGAGGATATCGGATTTACCACCTCAATGGCTATTGCCGCCTCCTCTGGCGAAACTCCGCAAGCTATGGCAAGCTCGTTCACAGTCGGCTCCCTGCCCTCGTCGGTAAGAATCCTGTTCCGCGCCTTTCCGATCTCCATAGAAAGCTTTTTATACACCCTGCTGATCTTGACCGGTCCGTCATCGCGCAAATGCCGCTTGATCTCACCCATAATCAGTGGAACCGCATAGGTTGAAAACACGACCTCTCTCTCAAACGAAAAAGATCTGATTGCCTTGATCATGCCAATAGTTCCTATCTGCACAAGATCCTCAAGCTCTACTCCGCGATCCCGAAATCTGTATGCGATTGAGCGCACAAGACCAATGTTCTCTTGCACGAGTATCTCCATCGCGCGCATTGCTTCGCTTTCGTCCGCCCCCTGCGCTTTAAGAATAAGCTCCCCGTTTCTAGCTCCCCTTTCAGTTTTCAAACCGTTCATTCACCAAAAAATCTCCTAAAAATAAACTTAACGGCCAAGAATTTTCTTGTACATCGTCACAATCGTTCCGCGACCCTCGCGTGAGCTTACCCTAATAGCGTCGGTAAAGCTCTCCATTACCGTAAAGCCCATTCCGCTTCTTTCGCCCGCGCGATCAGTGGTGTATAGCGGCGCACGCGCTACCTTGACGTCGGGTATTCCGCAGCCGCGGTCCTTCACCTTGATTCTGACGATACCGCCCTCAAGCAGCTCGACCGTTATGTATATTTCGCCAATGCTGTCACGGTATGCGTGAACGATACAGTTCGTCACCGCCTCGGACAGCGCGCATTTTATGTCACCAAGCTCTGCAACAGTAGGATCAAGCTGTGCGCAGAACGCCGCCACAGCACCCCTTGCGATCCCTTCATTTACGGAATATGACGGAAGAACGAGCCTCATCGAGTTTTGCACTGTGCCCTTCATCTCTTCTCTTTTCATACGTCCCCCTCCTTTATCGATTTTTCGATTTTTATCATCCTCTCCATACCCGCAAGCGTTATTATCTTCATAACCGCAGGTGTCGGCGCACGCAGAACGAGAGATGCACCGAGCTCCTTTGCAAGTGAATACCTGCCCATAATAAACCCAAGCCCGGACGAATCCATAAAGCTTATCTCCGACAGATCAAGTACTACCCTCTGCGGGCGATATTCAAGTATCAAAGAATCCACCTCCCCACGCAACTCCTTTGCGTTGTGATGATCCATCTCGCCCAATAGCTTGACCACCATATCCTCGTCGCATACCTCACACGAGTAAAGCCTTTCTTCCTTCAACATATACTTCCCCCTCCGTTTTTTACTATTCTACCACCCCAAAAGCACAAAAATTGTCATAATAGAGTTCAAATTCAAATTTTGATTTAGCGGGGAGTTACTTTGCTTGGGAAGTGTTACTTTTTTCTAGAAAAAAGTAACCAAAAAAGCTTTAATCAGCTTCGCGGCAAGATTTCGCGTAAA
>CALGCW010000092.1 GCA_937884385.1 uncultured Clostridia bacterium
TAAATGTAACAGGTGTTCAGCAGGTAGCAGGTGTAGTTGGATGGCTTGAAAACAATACAACATCCATTGCAAAGAATTGCGTAAACTACGGTACTGTAATGGCAACCAGCTACCAGGTCGGCGGTATCGCAGGCTTTGCCAAGGGTACGCTTACTGATTGTGTAAACTTCGGTGACGTAACAAGTACAGCCAGCGGTTATGTTGGCGGTATTGGCGGCGCTGCAAAGGATGCAAAGGGTTCTCGTTCTAATTGCGTAAACTACGGTAATATTAGCGCAAAATCCTATATTGGCGGATGCTTCGGACAGATTAATAAAACAACAACAGATTGTTACAGCTACGGAACTGTTAAGTTGGTTAGCGGTAGTGATGTTAACATTGGTGAAGTTGTAGGTAACGGAGCATCATATTTGACATATACAGCAGAATAATCCCTATTTAACAATTGCAAGAAAGGGCTTTGCCCTTTCTTGCACACTTTTCAAATTATAAGAAAAAACGAGGTAGACAATTTATGAAAATGAGAATTGCTATTATATCGTTATTGTTGATTTTTTCTTGTTTTATGGTTTCTTGTGAATTTCCGTTTCCGATAGGGCCCGGTCCCGAGCCTACCCCCGAGGTATCGGCAAACGAAAAAACTATTAACGTATATCTTATTGCGGGTCAGTCCAATGCCGTTGGTTATGGAATGGACTTGGGCAACAGAGTTTCAGCCTCTGATCCCCGTTTTACAGAAGGCTTTGAGAACGTTTTGTATTACGGCGTTCAGGAGCGATGGAACGGCAAAAATTTAGATAACGGTTTTAAACCACTTACTCTTGGTATGGGTGTCGCATCCGACCGTTCGGGCGCGGAGATAGGTATTGCAAACATGGTAGCCAATAACGGCGAAATGAATGCGATCATAAAGTGCGCGTGGGGTGCAACACATCTTTACCCCGATACCAAGTACGAGGTATCGATAAAGCAGGGAACATGGACGTCTCCCACGTATATTAAGAACAACAACATCAATACGTCAGAGAATCCAATGATCGGCAATATGTATAACCGATTTGAGGACACGGTGACAGAGGCTCTTCAGCTTCTTGTTGAAGACGGATATACTCCCGTTATAAAGGGTGTATGGTGGATGCAGGGCGAAGCGGAAATGTTTACGCTTGAAATGGCTTCTGCATACAGAGAATTGTTTGAGGCGCTTATTTTTGATACGAGAAATATGCTCAGCGAAGCAACGGGCTACGATTGCAGCAAGGTGCCCTTCGTTTGCGGTCTTCCTAAGTGGAATACCAAGAACAGCGCGCCGCCTATGTACCAGGGAATGGTAAGAACTGCTATGTCCACGGTAGCGCAGGAGCTTGAAAACGTCGCTTGCATCGACTGTATGCCTCTCAATCAGCACGATGACTGGCATTTTGATGCCGAAGGTCAGCTTTATCTTGGTGAAAGCTTTATTTCCCGTCTTGAAAGCATCGAAGAAGAGAACAGCTCAGGCTTCGATGAAAATATCAGCATTAACAATGACATCAAGCTGTTGATCGATGAATGCGGAATGGAGTTCAGAGCCGATCTTACCAATTACAACAGTAAAAACGGCTATGAATACGGATTTATTGTCGTTCCCACAGCAGATCTTAATCAAAACAGCATAAACAGCGATTATATTGAAAAACTAAACAGGTTCTATATTGAACACGCTAACGTTCCCGCAGAGGTCGTTGTCGAAAAGGTAGACGATGTACATTCAGACATCTATTTAACTGCTAAGATCACCAACGTTCTCTATGAGGACCTCAATACATCCTATACGGCTATTGCCTATATCAAGGATTCTTACGGTAATTACCTTTATTCTTCAAGATACGTTGCTGACAGCGTAGCGCGTCTTGCCAGCGAGGAATTGTATAAGGATACCGAGAACAGGGATGCTATTCAGAAGATCGTAAATGCAGGTATAAACTTCCTTAACGAAGTCCCCTTCGACGAACGCGAAAATGATAACAGCCTTGAGCTCATAGTTGAAGAAGAGATCAATATCGGTCTTTCTGAATCAAAGCTTGGATATCCCTTGAACGTTGAAAAATCAGTTAGGGTTGATTATTTCGTTAAGTATACGTCCAATGATACCAACGTGGTAACGGTTGACGAAAACGGAGTTCTCGTTGCAAAAGGCGAGGGAAGTACTACGGTGACCGTTGAGTGCGCAGGTAAGTCAAAGACTGTAAACGTGTCCGTTGGATTTTTGAGTAGCGGCGGAGTCGTTCTTGACGGTGAGATCGGCGAGAATGAATACGTTGGCGAGCTCATCAGTGCTAAAAACGATAACGTAAGTGCAGAATTTGCCGGAATGATAAAGGACGGCAAGCTTTACTTGTCATTTACTCTCGTTCACGGCGAGTGGAGTCCCCTTAACAATAGCTGGTGGCTCAACGATAATATTGAGTTCAAATTGAACAACGGTGCTTCCTACACGGTAGTCTTCTACGAGGGAGAGCCCACTTATTCAAGCAATATCACGTCGGGTATGTCTAAGACCGTTGAGGTCGACGGCAAGTTAGTGACCGTGGTTGAGCTTTGCATTGAAAATGTTCCGAATGCTTGCCAGCTCAAGGTCGGTATGAACGGAACGAATTTCGGATGGCTCGGAGCTATCTGGAACGATAACGTATGCTACGCTTACGTCACAGAGGAAGGCATCATTATCGGTAAGCCCGTAAATATGGGCAACGGTATAATTCTTGACGGCTCCTTCGACGAGAGCGTTTATACCGAAAGCGTTAAGAATAACGTTATCAATGCAAACGGCAACGGCGCAGACATCAATATGATCGGTACGTTGACCGATGGCGGCATACTGTTCGGTATTACTATCGATCATACAAAGCCTGTTAACACGTCCACTAACGGATCGGGTAACTGGTTTACCTTTATGAACGTTGAGTTCAGAATCAGCGGAAATGACACTCAGTTTATGTTCTTTGCGCAGAATCAGGCATTCAACGGAAATATGTTCTCGTATTGCAAGACAGTTGAAAGAGACGGCGGGTACACCTCTACACTCGAAATATTCATTCCGTACGAGGCACTCGGAGTAAGCAATACGGTTGAAAGCATTGACTTTACGGCACGCGGATGGTTCGAAAGCGGATGGTGCGACCTGCTCAACAGCAGTTGGGATGCAACACATAAGATTACGGCAGACGGATTGACCGTAATCACACGATAAGAGGTAACCTTTATGAAAAACAGATTATTAATATTTTTATTAGTCATTCTTGTTTCACTTCTTTGCTCGTGCGATATGTTCCACACCCATCAGTTCGGTAGTGAATATATGATGGATGAAACTCACCATTGGCACGAGTGTGAGTGCGGCGAAAAGGGTGACTATGCAGAGCACAAATGGAATGCGGGCGCTGTTACGGTAAAACCTACCGTTGAAAGCGAGGGCGTAAGAACCTATACCTGCACAGTATGCTTGTGCAAAAAGAATGAAGAGATCCCCAAATTAGATCCCGGACATATTCACAACTACAATGTTCTTAAGAATGATGAGAATTCTCACTGGTATGAATGTGAATGTGGCGAAGCGCAAGAAGCTGAGGCTCACAAATGGGATGCAGGTAAGGTGACTGTACATCCCACTGTCGACAGTGAGGGTGTAAGGACCTATACCTGTGAGATCTGCGATCGCGAAAGGACAGAGTCTATTGAAAAGGTAGACCCTGACCACACTCACGTTTACGATATCAAGCAAAGCAACGAGCATTCTCACTGGTATGAGTGCAAGTGCGGTTCAAAGGAGTCTATGTCCTCACATAAGTGGGACGAAGGTGTAATAACCACTCCTGCGGGTGATATAGAAACGGGTATCAGGACCTTTACCTGTGCTGCTTGCGGACGTAAGTCCACTCAGTTGATCGCAAGCGAGACTGCAAACGGCTTGTCTTTCTTGCAATCAACGCACTACAGAATGTCCGAAAAGCTCCCCAAGACTCCCTTGACTCTTGAGGCGGAAATATATGTTCCCAAATCTGTCACGGGAAGAGCAGGTGCAATTTTTGGAAACTACATCGGAATCAGAGAAGACTGGCTCCTTGAGATTTATGAGAACGGTGTTCCGAGATTCTATTATTCTGACGCCGCAGGCAATGTCAGAGACTACAAGTTCACAGAAGTTGACGTAAGAACCGGCGATTGGGTACACATTGCTCTTACGTTTGATTATGAAAACAAGAAGATCTCCTTCTATATGAACGGAGAGCTCGCGCAGACGATCACCTGCGAAGCGGATCTTGCAGATGATGTTACAAGATATCAGTTCGTTGTCGGCGGCGATAACAGATCAAATAACGGTATCTATTTTAAGGGTAAGATCGCATCCGTTGCCGCTTATTCCGACGTGAGGACCGCTGAAGAGCTCGCAAGCTCTGCTCAGAACGGCATCAACCTTTATGCAGACGATCTTCTCGTAGCTTATTTGCTTAACGAGAATAGCGCGGGCAAGGATATTGAGGACCTCTCGGGTAACGGCTTGAATATTCCTAAGGAATGGCTTGACAGCCACGAGCCTACTCTCGACTATGCTTATTCCTTTGCAGTAATAGGGGATACACAGTGGATGTCCAAATATACTACCGAAAAGATGGAAGGTATATATGATTGGCTCATCGCAAATAAGGATTCAAAGAAGATCGCCCACGTATTCGGTCTGGGTGATATAACCGAGGATTGGAATACTGCAAATAAAGAGCAGGAGTGGATAAAGGCACATCAATATATATCCAAGCTCAACGGTATAATTCCTTACTCATTGATTCGCGGTAACCATGACGAATCAAAATATTTCCTTAAATATTTTGCAAATGAAGCATATATGAGTCAGTTTAACGGCTTTATTGCTGAGGGAGATATCAGAAACTCCTATAAGCTATTTACTGTTGGCTCGACAGATTATTTGTTCTTGACCTTGGATTTTGGCGCTGGTGACGAAATGCTTGCCTGGGCTAACGAGGTCGTTCTTGCTCATCCAAACCATAGAGTTATCGTAACTACTCACGGTTATCAGGGCTTCGACGGTGGACATTTGAATTATGATAATACACCCTCAAGTGGCGGTACATCATCTGCAAATGACGTTGACACAAGCGTTGGTGATAATAATGGAAGAGGATATAATAACGGTCAGCAGATCTGGGAAAAGTTCGTTTCTCAGCATCCCAATATTTTCCTTGTAATGAGTGGTCATACACCGTTTGAGGATATTATACTCCTTCAGACTAAGGGCGTTCACGGAAACGTAGTTAACCAGATGGTTATCGACGCTCAGTGGATGGACCCTCAGAAGGGTGGTATGGGTATGGTTTGCATGCTTTACTTCTCTGAAGACGGCAGTAAGATGGAGGTAGAGTGGCTCTCAACCGATACGGGTAAATACTACAAGGAGATGAATCAGTTCGTACTTGATCTTGATGAATCCTTGAATGCTCCCGCACATGAGTTCTATGATTCTTATAATGATACTTATCACTATAAGGAATGCGAATGCGGATATATGCATAGCGAAGAGCCCCACGTATTTGACGGCGGCGTTCTCAATGACGAAGGATTTATGGTCTATACCTGCGAATGCGGATATCAGAGAGAAACATCTGCTACGAACGATCCCATTGCGCTCGAGCTGCAGGCTATTCTTGAATATTTTTATAACAGAGGAGCTTATTTCAAGGATGTTGTAATAAATTCGACCTCTGTGACGACCTTCTACAAGGAAGATGAATTTTGGACATCGGATGCAGCAGACAGAACGCCTATCGAAGGTCATCTTACACTTCACGATCTTGTGATGGGTAAGTACGGCGATATCAGACTTGACCTTGGATGGAACTGCTATAACGGCGTTTACTCATCCGTTAACGAAAGCACCGTAAAGGGTGTAAGTATGTTCGTGATGGATACGGACGCAAGTGAGGCAACTAAGGCTACGGTAGAGAAGAACGGTTCACATCTTATCATCAAGCTCCTAAAGGACGACAGTGTACTTGCCGAAGCAACGGTAGGTATGTATGCGATCACCACTCTCGTCACACACGGCGGTGAAGCTCTTGGCACTTTGTATACCAAAACTGCTTCTGACGGACTTTGCACGATCATTACTCCCGAGTTCAGCGGTTATGTGGCAGAATACGATAAGATCATATTGGATTCTAAGCACAGCGCGCTTGATAAGATAGTTTACTATTCAACTATAGTCGCTTGGGACGGAACGTCCGTAAGCTCAGGCTTGCAGGGCTCCGGTACTAAGGAAGATCCCTTCCTTGTACAAAGCGGCGCAGACCTCGCATATATTGCGCAGGTAGTTAATAATGCTGCCGCACAGACACCCAACTTCTCAGGCAAATACTTCAAGTTAACTCAGAGTATAGACCTTAACGGTCACGATCTCTATATCGGATCATATCCCGGATGGAGTACTAGAAAGGGCTTCTACGGATTCTTTGACGGAAATCATTGCACCGTAAGAGGCTTGAACTCTACAAACTCATTGTTTGGTACTATAGAGGGCGGATATCTTATCAACCTCAGCGTTTACGGTAAGGTAAACGGTAATACGACGGTGGGTGGTATCGTAGGATATGTTGCAAACGGCGGAAAGCTTGAAAATCTTACCAGTTATGTAACGGTAACGGGTACAAGCACGCTCGGCGGTATCGCTGGTAATGCAGAAAATCAGGCTTCAACTGTCATCAACTGTGTAAACTACGGTAACGTAACGGGCAGCAGCTACATCATCGGCGGTATTGCCGGCTCCGGTGGACACGATATCATTAATTGTGTGAACTTCGGTAACGTGACGAGTACGGGCAATGACGTAGTAGGCGGTATTGCAGGTACGACCAAGGATACGGGCTCTATCACGAACTGCTATAACTACGGAACGGTTAACGCACGCGGTAAATCTGGCGGTATCGTCGGTCAGCTCATCAAGCCCGTTGTAGGCTGTATAAACTACGGCGATGTAAACGGTACGTGGGCTCTTGGCGGTATTGCTGGATACGTTGAAAAAGGAGCCGCTTCCATTACCGATTGCGTAAATAACGGTAATATTACCGGTGCTACAACAGGAAACGGCGGTATCCTTGGCTTGTCAGAAGCGGCTGCGAAGGTGACGATCACCAACTGTGTAAATAACGGTAATCTTCAGTGCGGCTGGGGCTGCGGCGGTATCGTAGGCGATACGTACGGCACAGTTACAAACTGCGTTAATAACGGCACGGTAAGCGCACCCGGTGACCTTGGCGGTATAGTTGGTAAGACTCACGGTGAGGTTTCAGGCTGTGTAAACAATGGTAAAGTTATTGGAACGAGCGTTAACGTCGGCGGTATTGTCGGACATCTTCACAGCATCGCTTATCTCAATGTTATCAATGCGACTAATGAGAACAATGGAGAAGTAAGCGCTCCCGATCCTAAAAATATCATAGGCGTGACCGATGGTGAAGTATCGGCAAGCGACGATATTAAGGGCATCAACCACCGCGGATGGTACGAGGCTCCCGAAAACACGTTGTCTGCATACAGAGAATCTCACAAGCACGGCTTTACATTTGTTGAATGCGACGTTCAGTTTACAAAGGACGGCATAGCAGTATTGCTTCACGATGATACGATAGACCGTACATCTAACGGCAGCGGTTCAGTCAGCCAGATGACTTTTGAGGAGCTCTTGGCATTTGACTTTTCATATGACGACAATGATAAAGAGCACGATTTCAGCGCATACAGAGGAGAGAAGATCCCCACGTTCGTTGATTTCATTGCATTGTGCAAGGAATTGGGACTTCATCCTTATATCGAGATCAAGGGAACGATTACTGATGCACAGGCACAGCAGTTAGTTAAGATAGTATCCGATGCTGATATGCTTGATAACGCTTCTTGGTTGAGCTTTTCAGGCGATGCTCTTGCTAAAATCGTTAAATACTGCGATACTGCAAGAATCGTTTGGGTAATGACTGATACTAACGCTTCAAAGATTGAGGCAAACAACATTCCTTTTGCAAAGGAGAATCTGATGACCGGCAAAAACGAAGTTGTTTTCGATCTTTGGCACTCACTTGCAAAGCAGGATGTTTGTGACCTTTTGAAGGCAAACGACATTCCTCTTGAGGTATGGACAGTGAATGATGTCAATACGATAATCTCACTCAATCCTTACGTTAGCGGTGTTACGAGCGATATGTATAACGCAACTCAAGTTATAGCAGACGTAAAATCAGCTAACTGACGGCTAATAAGTATAAAACACTCCCGGAATGCACCTCGGTGCATTCCGGGAGAAAAACGGGTATTTTTTTCGTATTAAAATATATTTGCAAAAAAATATACTTTACTATGAAAAAAATCTTGCAAAGGAGATTGCAATATGTTAAAATTAAGAAATGAATATCCAAGACCCCACTTCAGAAGAGATGAGTGGCAGTCTTTGAACGGAAGATGGGAGTTTGAGTTTGACGACAGCCACAATGGCGAGATCAGAGGACTCGACAGCGGCAAAATGAAGCTTGCGGGCGAGATAAACGTACCGTTTACATACCAATATCCTGAAAGCGGAATAGGTGATAGAAGCTTCCACGATACACTGTGGTACAGAAGAAGCTTCTCTTATGATAAAAAGGGAAAAAATGTCATTCTTGGCTTCAATGCAAGTGATTATTTAACTACTGTTTGGGTAAACGGTCACTTTGCTATCAGCCACCGAGGCGGCTATTCACCATTTACCGTTGATATTACTAAATTCGTTATGGAAGGGGAAAACACGATCGTAGTAAAGTGCTATGATCCCCTCGATCCCACTATTCCGCGCGGCAAGCAGTCGTGGATAAACGATCCTTGGAGCTGCTGGTACACCCCTAACAGCGGTATCTGGCAGAGTGTATGGATAGATTATGTGGGGGAGGACTCGGTTGAGGATTTTTCCATAACTCCGGATATTGATTCGAATTCCTTTGGCGGCGAGATCAAATTGAGAAGCTCTTTGGCAGATCTTATCGAGATAAAGGTCACTTACAACGGTAAGCTCGTCAAGCGTCAAATGTTTACGCCCGACGGGAAATATACGCGCTACAGCGTTAATATGATGGAGCAGAACTTCGTTGACGAGACGACTTATTGGGCACCTGAGCATCCCAATCTCTTCTATGCGGATATCTGTATTTACAGGAGGGGTGTTCTTCTGGATACAGTCCACACACGCTTCGGTATGAGAAAGATCAGTATGTCCGAGGACGGCAAGATCCTTTTGAACAATAAGCCGCTTTATCAGCGCTTGATTTTGGATCAAGGATATTGGAAAAACTCGGGCTTGACAGCTCCGAGCATAGAGGGTATCAAGAGAGATGTGAGCCTCACGATAGAGATGGGCTTCAACGGTGCGAGAAAGCATCAGAAATTTGAAGATCCTTACTACTATTATTATGCGGACGAGCTCGGACTTCTTACCTGGTGCGAGATGCCCTCATCATATAATTTCAACAGCGACGAGGTTTCTTACGTGACCGCAGAGTGGCAGGAGATAGTGAATACTGCAAAGAAGTTTGCATCCGTGATAACCTATGTTCCGATAAACGAATCATGGGGTGTAAGAAAGGCGCTCACAAGCAGAGAACAGCAGAATTTTGCGAGATCGCTTTATTATCTTACAAAGTCGATAGATGGCAGTAGATTGGTGTCCACCAATGACGGTTGGGAAAATCTATCCGAAAGCGATATACTTGCTATACACGAGTACGCTTGTGCGGGCAATAAGCTCAAAGCGAAATTTAATGAAGATACCTATGAATATGGATTCCAAAGCTTCAGAAAGATCCTTGCGGAAGGAAACCCATATATGGGTCAGCCTGTATTACTTACAGAGTTTGGCGGAATTATGCTGGAAAAGGATCAGCGTGACGGAAACTGGGGATATAACTCTGCTGCTAAAAACGAGGAGGAATTTTTTGCACGTCTCAGAGCCTTGATCGACGGTATTTATGATGCCGGCTTCCAAGGATTTTGCTATACTCAGCTTACGGACGTACAACAGGAGGTAAACGGTATCCTTGACGATATGCATAATCCCAAGATGGATCTTGCACGTATCAAAGGGATCCTGATTAAGTAATACCGCCTATGAAAAGAATAGCTTTGTTTTTGATATGTCTGTGCCTTATTGCGACAATAGCTGTTTCGTGCACAGACCCGGAGAAAAAAGAGTTTTTGATCGAGAACGAGGATTACATCGATATTGCTTCAAGATATGATGGAGAATCCTTTGAATATAATGAGTCCCTGTGGTATATGAACGATCTTGACAGAGTTCCACTGCCCGATCCGTTTGTGTTTGTTGAGAATGGTACGTATTATATCGTCGGAACGAGCGACAGGAACAATAACGTAGTTGATTGCTACGTCACAACGGATTTTGTCAGCTACGAGGCGATCTACGATATATACGTTCCTGCTTTATATAACGGTTGGGAAAGTTCAAAGTCCGAGATATTTGCTCCCGAGATATATTGCTTTGACGGAGTATACTATATGTACTACAGCGCAAATGACGGAAGCGGTGTCAGAAGATGTAGCGTAGTTGTTGCTGATAATCCGACAGGGCCGTATGAGCCCTTGGTGAACGATAAGGTTGACGGGCTGAACGCGCCCCTATTTGCAAATGACGATTATCCAAGCAGGGCATTGGATGCTACCGTTTTTACCGATGATGACGGCAAGATGTATATGTATTTTACCGTGACCCAAGACACTCAACACATAGTCGGTGTGGAGCTTATAAGCCCTTACGAGGCAGATTGGTCCACCTATAAGGCGCTCATAGTGCCGGGCACGTTAAGTCCCGATAGCGACGAGGTTGTTTTGGAGTGGGAAACCTACCGAGATAATGAGATCGAGATCGCGGAGGCTCCGTTTATGCTTAAAAGCGGAGGGAAATACTATCTAACATACTCAGTAAACGGTTGTTGGAACAAATATTATAACGTTTGCTATGCTGTATCCGACTCACCGCTTGGTGATTTTGAAAAGCCCTATGAGGAGGGCAAGCTGTGGACCAATCTATTGCTTGGATATCCCGGAACAAACGACCCGGAGTCTGATATTTTTGAACAGTGGATCGGATTTTCATCCGGAACAGGACACCATTGCTTCTTCTACTCGGGTGACGAGCTTATGATAGGATATCACGGTCATAAAAATAGAAATTGGGATTCCAATTCCTATACTGAAAGGTATTTTGCCTTTGACAGAGTCTACTTTGACGAAAAAGGCGTACCTTTCTGTAATGCGCCAACATACTCCTTGATAAATCTTCCAAAGGAGATATCGGGAGCTGAAAATATAGTCGAGGGTGCGACCGTGACGGGACACAATGTACAGAACGTAACTGCTGTGAACGATAACTACGTGGTCGATTGCTACAATATTGACTCAAGAAGAAATGAAGTGCTTCTCGGCTCAGGAGAGTCATATATCGATATAAAATTTGGCTGCTCGTACGAGATACTGGGAATTATCGTCTATAACAGCGCATATTATGATTCTTATGTGCCCGAGATCGAATATATCGACTTCGGTAACGGAAATATCATATACTATCCGCAGTTCTGCGCAGATTTCTACGTTAACGAGGAAGGGGAATTCATATATCCCTGCAGCTGCTTTAACATAGAGATACTTAAAAAGTTCGAAGCAGATAGCGTAAGGATAGGCTTCAGCCTTCCCAACGGCGGAAGCATAAATGAGATAGTTGTTTTAGGAGAATAGTTTATTTTTTTGAGGGGTTCGATAATGAAAAAACACCTTTTACCCAATATAGGAAACTTTTATAAAGCAAATCTCCACGTTCATACGAACGTTTCTGATGGGGAGATGTCTCCGGAGGAGATAAAGAGGATATACTCTGAGAAGGGATATTCCATCGTTGCGTATACTGACCACGAGGTTATGGTGCCCCATCCCTCACTGACGGACGGTAGTTTTCTTGCATTGACCTCAACTGAGATAAGCGCAAATGACAGATACGATTGCGATTTCTGCTATTCCAAGACATATCACTTGAATATATATTCACCCTATGAAGGCAAGGATTGCTTCAACACCTTCGATAAGTCTAAAATATGGTTCAAGGGTTCGTTGAAATATATTACGTCCGAGCAGGAAAAAACGGGCTGTGAGCGTTTATATACCACCCAAAATGTCAATGAAGTGATTGCAAAAGCAAACGAAGAGGGTTGCCTTGTATCATATAATCACCCCGTTTGGTCTATGCAGGATTATTCGGATTATATAGACCTTGAAGGCCTTTGGGGAGTGGAGCTCTACAATACAGGTTGCGCAAGAAACGGGTATTTTGATTCCGCACAGCCTCTTGACGATCTTTTGAGAAGAGGGAAAAATGTCTTTCCACTTGCGACTGACGATGCACACCGCCTTGCGGATTGCTTTGGCGGCTTTGTTATGGTAAGGGCTAAGGAACTTACTTACGGATCGGTGTTCGACGCTTTGAAAAATGGTGATTTTTATGCTTCTACAGGTCCTGAGATTTACGAGATATCGATCGACGGCGGTATCGTAAGGATTGTTTCCTCACCCGTTTCGTTTGTGGGACTTTCCACAGATTGCAGGCATCTTTACTCCAAAAGAGCAGAAGGCGACGTGCTGACCGAAATGGTATTTGATATAAACGGATATCTGAAGCTTGCGGATGACGGCTTGAGGGAACACAGATATATACGTGTGACCTTGATGGACGAAAAAGGCAAAGTAGCGTACAGCCGTGCTTATTCAATGGCAGAGATAAATGGAAAATAAGACTTTTTGATAAGGAGATCGTATGATTTACGAAGCAATACAAAGCTTGCTTGATTACAGCGTAAGAAAAGGATTGATAACTGAGGATGACCGTATTGTTGCGCGCAACTCCATACTTGACGCGCTCGGTCTTTCCGATTGGGACGATAGCGCGCGCGGTGACAACGAAGAAAGCATTGAGAAGATCTTAGCACCAATAATCGATTATGCCTGCGAAAAGGGGATAATTGCTGATACTACGAATTCCCGTGACCTTTTCGATACAAGGATAATGGGACTTCTCACAGCAATGCCGCGAGAGGTGATCGCAGAGTTTGGCAGAAGGTATGACGCAAGCCCCAGGGAGGCAACGGATTGGTATTACCGATACAGCCAGAGCATAAACTATGTGCGCGCTGAGCGAATCGCAAAGGACCTTGTGTGGACCTATGACACGGAATATGGCACACTTGATATAACGATCAACCGTTCCAAGCCCGAAAAGGACCCAAGGGATATTGCAGCAGCCAAGCATCAGAAGGCGAGTAGCTATCCCCAATGTCAGCTTTGTGCGGAAAACGCAGGTTTTGCAGGCCACGCAACGCACCCTGCAAGGCAGAATCTCCGCCCCATCCCCATTACAGTAAATAATGAAAAATGGCAGCTTCAGTATTCGCCCTACGGATATTACAACGAGCATTGCATCGTTTTCAATACTGCGCATATCCCTATGAAGATAGATCGCTCGGTATTCTCAAAGCTTTTTGATATAGTTGATCTCCTACCGCACTATTTTGTAGGATCAAATGCCGACCTTCCCATCGTTGGAGGTTCAATTCTCAGCCACGAGCATTTTCAGGGCGGAAGATATACCTTCGCGATGGAAAAAGCACCCATCGAGAGGGAATTCGTGCTTGAAGCTCACAAAAACGTGACCGCGGGAATCGTTAAATGGCCTATGTCGGTGATTCGTTTGCGTTCTTCAGATCGAGAGGAGCTCGTTGACGCGTGTGATCTTGTGCTCACGGCTTGGAGAGGATACAGCGACGCTGAGGCATGGATATTTGCAGAGACCGATGGTACACCACACAACACTGTAACTCCCATAGCAAGGAAAAGAGACGGTGAATACGAGTGCGATCTCGTTCTCAGAAATAATCTTACAACGGCTGAACGCCCTCTCGGACTTTATCATCCCAATCCATCGCTTCATCACATCAAAAAGGAGAATATAGGACTTATCGAGGTAATGGGACTTGCGGTGCTTCCCGCAAGACTTGCGACCGAGCTTTCCGTTCTTGAAGAGGCACTCCTTAACGGAGATGATCTTCTTTCAAGACCCGAAACAGCTTCTCACGCAGACTGGGCACATGAGGTGTTGAAAAATCACCCGGACTTCACACGCGAGAATGCAAGAGCCATCCTTGAGCAAGAGGTGGGCGAGGTGTTCCTAAACGTTCTGATGGATGCAGGCGTGTTCAAGAGGAATGAAAAGGGCAGTGCGGCGTTTGATAGGTTTATCGCCACGCTTTGAGCTAGCATAACAGCATAATATACCCCCGAAACTGAGGTTTCGGGGGATACTTTTTTATTAAAGGTATTGACAAAATGACAAAAAAGTGATAGTATATCCGTGTATGAAAAACATTGAGAGGAATAAGTAGCGTTTTTTGTTTGCTTCAGAGAGCCGTCGGGTGGTGCGAGACGGTGGGGCGGGGATCGTGAAGCTATCCTTGAGTTGCTTCCGAAAGGAAAGTCGGGTGCGCCCGTTAAAGCGCAGGCTATTCATAGCCGCAGAGGTCATTTCCGTGAGGAAATGGCGAAATAAGGTGGTATCGCGAGCGTCCTCGTCCTTATGCATAGGCATTTGGCGTGGGCTTTTTATTTTTGAATTCGATTTCGCCACGAGGTGCTATCGCTTTGCATAGTTGCCACACAGTAAACTGTTAACTAATTTCTATCTATATACGAAAGGAAACACAAAAAATGAAATGGACATCACTTAACGATCTGAGAGAGAGCTATCTTTCATTCTTCGAGAAAAAAGGACACCTCCGTCTCAAATCCTTCCCACTTGTTCCTATTAATGACAAATCACTCCTTCTTATCAACTCCGGTATGGCTCCTATGAAGAAGTTCTTCACAGGTGAAGAGGAGCCCCCGAGAAATAGAGTCTGCACCTGTCAGAAGTGCATCAGAACGCCCGACCTTGAGCGTGTTGGACACACGGCTCGTCACGGCACGTTCTTTGAGATGCTTGGAAACTTCTCCTTCGGCGACTACTTTAAGGTAGAAGCTATCGAATGGTGCTGGGAGTTTCTTACAAAGGAGCTTGAAATTCCCGAGGAGCTTCTTTGGCCCTCGATCTATGAGCACGACGACGAGTCCTATGACATTTGGGTAAATCACATCGGTGTAAACCCCGATCACGTTGTTCGTATGGGCAAGGCAGACAACTTCTGGGAGCACGGCACGGGTCCTTGCGGACCTTGCTCCGAGATCTACTTTGACCGCGGTGAAAAGTATGGCTGCGGTGACCCCAACTGCCGCCCCGGTTGCGAGTGCGACAGATATATGGAGATCTGGAATAACGTATTCTCACAGTTTAATAATATGGGCGACGGCACCTATGAGGAGCTTGCGCAGAAGAATATCGATACGGGTATGGGACTTGAGCGTCTTGCTTGCGTAATGCAGAGCGTTGACAATATGTTCGAGGTAGACTCCATCCGCAGAATTATCGATAAGGTTTGCGAGATCTGCGGTAAGACATACGGTGCGGATGCAAACAACGATATCTCCATCCGTGTTATCACCGACCACACAAGAAGCGCAATGTTTATGATCGCTGACGGCGTTATCCCCTCAAACGAGGGCAGAGGATACGTTCTTCGCAGAATTATCCGTCGCGCTTGCCGTCACGGAAAGCTTCTCGGCATCGATCACGCGTTCCTTGTTGATATGGTTAACGTTGCGATAGCAGAGAGCTGTGAGGCATATCCCGAGCTTAAGGAAAAGGGAGATTATATCCGCAAGGTCCTTTCTATGGAGGAGGACCGCTTTGATGCGACAATCGACGCAGGTCTTTCCATTCTCTCCGACCTCATTCGCGGCGCGATAAAGGATAACAGCGATACTATTTCCGGCGAGGAAGTATTTAAGCTCTATGATACTTTTGGTTTCCCGATCGACCTTACCCGTGAGATAGCGGAGGAGAACCATCTTAAGATAGACGAGGAGCAATTCAAGGTATTGATGCTCAATCAGAGAAACCGCGCAAGAGAGGCGAGAGCCAATATCAGCGGTTGGTCCGATAACTCCAAGAATATCTTGGCAGACCTTCCCAAGACTGAATTTACGGGATATACCGAATACAGAAGCGAAGCTAAAGTGCTTGCGATACTTGTTAATGACGAGAGCGTTGAGAGCGTCAACGAGGGCGATTGCACCGTCGTGCTTGACAGAACACCCTTCTACGGTGAAGGCGGCGGTCAGGTAGGCGATAACGGTACGATCTACGGAGATAACGTGCTGCTTTCTGTTTACGATACGAAAAAGACCGACGGTGTTTATATCCATCTTTGCATAGTTGCAAACGGTACGCTTAACGTCGGTGATACGGTAAAGGCGGATATTCTTGATGCTCGACGCGATGCTATAAAGAGAAATCATTCCGCTGCGCACCTTCTTCAGGCGGCTCTCCGTACGGTTCTCGGAACTCACGTTGAGCAGGCGGGCTCTTACGTTGACGAAAACGTATGCCGTTTTGACTTTACTCATTTTGTGGCACTTACTGATGATGAGATCAAAAAGGTCGAGGCGTTGGTAAACGCACATATTCTTGCGGCAAATGAGATCACAACAAGAGAAATGGACATTGAAAGCGCAAGAAAAGAGGGAGCAATGGCTCTCTTTGGTGAAAAGTACGGCAAGACCGTTCGCGTAGTCAAAATGGGAACGTTCTCGACCGAGCTTTGCGGCGGTACGCATTGTGACAATACGGGCAAGATCGGACTTTTCAAGATCATTTCCGAGTCGAGCGTGGCGGCAGGTGTCAGAAGAATTGAGGCGGTCACAGGTCTTGGCGTTCTTCACATCCTTGCAACACGTGACGCGCTTATTGCACAGACTGCGGCAGAGCTTAAGGTCCCCAACGTTAACGATCTTTCAAAGCGCGCAAACGCAGTTATGGGCGAGATAGCTTCTCTCAAGAAGGAGATAGAGGCGCTTAACAATAAGATCGCCGCATCAAAGCTTGACGGAGTTTTGAACTCTGCAAAGCAGATCAAGGGAGTTAAGCTCATCGCTTGGAGCGCAGAGGGTATGGATCTTGACAGCGCAAGGACCCTTGGAGATAAGATCAAGGCAGAGAACTCTGATACAGTTGCAGTGCTTGCGGTCAACGCACACGGTAAGCTCAACTTCATCGCGGTTGCAGGTAAGGACGCCGTTGCAAACGGTATACACGCAGGCAAGCTCGTTGGCGCGGTAGCGGCTGTCACAGGAGGCAAGGGCGGCGGACGTCCCGACTCTGCTATGGCGGGCGGAGCCGATGCTTCAAAGATAGATGAAGCACTCGCAAAGGCTGCCGAGATCGTCGAAGCTATGGCGAAGTAAAAAAGATCAATAAATATCTTAAACGGCAGGGAGTAATCCTTGCCGTTTTTTTTTGTGTGGGTTGTAGGAAGTCAAATGATGATTACGCCTACTTCATTAATAAAGTTATTCTTGACAAAACTATGAAATGTTTTTATAATAAAAATATAAGATTGCTATAGGAGGGAATTCAATGAAGCAAATAGTTGCTCTTTTACTTATTTTTTGTACAATCGCTCTGTCGGGATGTAGTGATGTAAAGGCTTATTTTGATAATATCCATACCGAACATATGGAAGCGAAGAAATTTGTTGAAGATTTTTTGTTTTTTTTAGGCAATGATATTGAGACAGCTAAAACCTATTTGCACCCGAATTTTTATGCTGAAAAACAAGGTTTTGATGCATTTGTAGAAGATTTTAATAATCAATATGAAGTTAATATTTTAGATGGAATTACAATATATGATGATGCTGGCGGTTCGGTCGGTGGTCGTGGATACTATCCTAGGGATAATTACTCTTATTCGTATGAAGAATGTATTTATGGCTTGATAATCAGCGGTAGAAGGATTTATATTTCCATAGAAGTAAGGAAAGATGAGTATGGATATGGAATATATACATTTGAGGAGTATGACGATTAGTTTAAGGAGGTTCATATGAAAAAACTGGTAGCGATACTGTTAATTTTTTGCGCTCTTTTTTTCTCAAGCTGTGACATACAAGGCTCGATTGATAATGCAAAAGTTTTTTCAGAGAATTTTGTTAAGACATTAGATGATGATTTAGATAATGCAAGAATATACTTACATCCGGATTTTTGGCCGGGAGAAGAAAGACTTGATGCATTTATTAATCAGTTGGAGAGGGCTAATGATATAGATTTTTCCGATGGCGTGGAAATAGTAAACTGTGAATGGCGTGCTTATGGAGTTTATGACGGAAACTACGATGGCAGTTTGTATAAATACTCCTTTGAACTTTCGGTAGGAGAAAAATTAATAACTATGTTTGTTCTTGTAATTGAAAACAATAAAGGATATGGCGTTAAGTATTTTGGCGTTGACCCGAACTTGAAATAAAACCATAGGATAATCATATGCTTTTTTGAAACCATGCGCTTTGACAACACAATCAGTGACTCGACAATGTAGCAAGGATGTTAAAAAAGATAAATAAATCAAACGGCAGGGAGTAATCCTTGCCGTTTTTTTGTGTGGGTTGTAGGAAGTGGAGAGAAGATACAAAGAAAATATTTTTCGCTTTTTTGAAAAAAAGCTCGCAAAAAACTTTTTGAAGAGCTACGCGTAAAGCTTTGGTGCAAATTGTGTTGCACTAAATCAAAATTTGAAATTTTTCATTATTTTCTTAAAACGTATTGAAATATAGTTCAAAATATAGTAAAATAAAAATGTTGTGAACATTTAGTAGTAAATACAAGAGGAAATAAAATGGCAGATTTATCAAAAGAAATAAAAAGAAGAAGAACGTTTGCGATCATCTCCCATCCCGACGCGGGTAAGACAACGCTCACAGAGAAATTTTTGCTCTACGGCGGTGCGATACAGTCCGCAGGAACGGTAAAGGGCAAGGCAAGTGACCGTCACGCAACGAGTGACTGGATGGACCTCGAAAAGCAGAGAGGTATCTCCATCACGTCATCCGTTATGCAGTTTGAATACGACGATTATTGCATTAACATTCTTGACACACCCGGACACCAGGATTTCTCTGAGGATACCTACCGCACGCTTATGGCGGCAGACAGCGCGGTAATGGTCATCGATGCGGCAAAGGGTATCGAGCCGCAGACGCGCAAGCTCTTCAAGGTCTGCGCTATGCGTGATATTCCGATCTTCACATTTATCAACAAGCTTGACCGTGAGGCACGTGACCCCTTTGACCTTCTTGACGAGCTTGAAAGGGAATTCGGCATCGGAACTTATCCTATGAACTGGCCCATCGGCTGCGGAGTAAATTTCAAGGGCGTTTTTGACCGCGAAAGACGTTCGATCCTCGCATTTGACGAGTTCCACAGCGGACGGAACCGCATCGAGGGCGTTGCGTGTGATATAACAGATATTGAAAAAATGGATTCTCTTATCGGTGAGTACGACAGACGCGCGCTCGTTGATCAGGTAGAGCTTCTCGACGTTGCAAGCTACGAATTCGATCTGGAAAAGGTACGTCACGGCAAGCTTTCTCCCGTTTTCTTCGGATCGGCTCTTAACAACTTCGGCGTTGAGCCCTTCTTAAAGAGCTTTCTTGAAATGACGACCTCTCCGCTTCCGCGCCGTGCGGGCGAGCAGGTCATAGACCCCTTTGATGAGAAGTTTTCCGCCTTCGTTTTCAAAATTCAGGCGAATATGAATAAGGCGCACCGTGACAGAATAGCGTTTATGCGCATCTGCTCGGGCAAATTTGAAAGAAATAAAGAGTATTTGCACGTACAGGCGGGCAAGGTCGCAAAGCTCTCCCAGCCACAGCAGATGATGGCACAGGAGCGCGAGATCATCGATAACGCCTATGCAGGAGACATTATAGGTGTGTTCGACCCGGGTATCTTTTCCATTGGAGACACGGTCTGCGATCCCTCACTCAAATTCACATTTGAGAGGATACCCACCTTCGCTCCCGAGCATTTTGCACTCGTTGAGCAGAAGGACTCTATGAAGCGCAAGCAGTTTGCAAAGGGAATGAATCAGATCGCGCAGGAGGGTGCTATTCAGATGTTCTTTGAGCCCAATTCGGGTATGGAGCGTGTGATCGTCGGCGTTGTGGGCGTTCTTCAGTTCGAGGTGCTTGAATATCGACTTAAGCACGAATACGGCGTTGATATCATTCGCCGCCCAATGCCGCAGCAGTATATTCGTTGGATAGAGAACGAGAACGTTGATCCTACAAGGCTGACACTTGATACCGATACGAAATGGGTACAGGACTACAGAGGGAACAACCTTCTTATCTTCCCGAGAGAATGGAGCATTCGCTGGGCACAGGAGAAAAATAAGGACCTTGTTCTTAAAGAATTTCACGAAAGATAAAAAAAGAGAGGCAAACGCCTCTCTTTTTGTAGAAATGGGTGCAATTTTATCTGCCATAAATATCATCTCTTGATAATAAGTATAGTATAAATCTATGTAGACAGCAATAATGAAATCCTGCCTTGCAGGATGAAATCCAAACAAGTTTGGATGAAATCTTCAGCCTATGGCTTCAGATGAAATTAATTCCGCCTACTTCTTCCGACGAAGTCGGATTTCGTCGCGAAGCGATTTCATTCACGTCAGTTAATTTATTCTGCGGAAGGCGGATTTAGTTGAAAAGGACTCAGGCTTCATATCAAAACCTGAGTCCTTTTCTGGCAACAGTTGATAATAATGATACGGTTTTATATGGTTGCACAAGGGTTGCATTGGAGTTGCAACCCTCAGAGGAAAATGCAACCCTCATGAAAAGAGTTCGACAAATTGGAATTTACTCAGTTAAGATTCTTTCAGTTTCTTTTATGTCCTTTTCAATCAGAGGGCGCATACTGTCTTTGTATTTTGATAAATCAGCTCCATGAAAACAGGATAGTATCCTTGGAATATATTGTGGTTTTGCTATGCCTACTTGTGCAAGAGCTTTAATACACTGTCTGGCAGTAATCGGTTTTTCATCCGTAATATGTGACAGATACTCTGATAGAATAGTATCAAAGCGGTTATCATCATCCCACTTAGCATTGGCGGCAAGAATGTACAATGCACGATTTCTTACCAAGGAATTAGGATGATTAAGCAGTGAAGCAAATGTATCAAAGTATTCATACCATTCATCGGTATCCTGACTCTCTGATATGATTTTATCGGCAATCGCACAAGCGTATTTATCATCTTTCGATGTCAAATTGGCAATAAGATTTTCGCGCA
>CALGCW010000093.1 GCA_937884385.1 uncultured Clostridia bacterium
CCAACATCTAAAACTATCATGAAACGACAAGCTATCGCTTATTTTTTCAGTGTCATAGTCACAAGTTGCAAGATTATTCTTCATGGCTACTTTACAGTCATCAATAAGAGTAGGGGTATTAATTAAATCTCTAACAAGAACCAAATAATTAGCTAACTTACCATAGAGAATTAAACTGATTACATTCTGGGTTTCGAGATTTTTCTTTATATCCGAAATAGCCCATTCGAGATTCTCAGAAGTTTCGGAATAGAATTCATACAAAACGTTAAGCGAAAGCTGCACTTCGCCTTGAACTTTTTCGAGTTGTTTTTGTTCCAAAAACAGTTTTTCTTCCTTTTCAATTTCAGCTGCATCAAAATGCTGGAATTTGATATAGTCATGGGCAAACTTAAACAATGGATATTGGCTTATGCCCAAAGAACTTCCGTTTTGCTCATCGTTCCAAATTAACTTGTCATTATTTTTCAGTCTCAACGAAAATGCGACTATACTCATAAATAAATGCTTAACAAAAAGACGGTCGATTTCTTTATTATATAACCTTAAAATATCCGTGGTTTTTTGGCAAGCAAAAATAAAGGAACGGAAATTCAAACAATCTATTTTGTTTGCGATATCAAAGATTTCGAACGATATTGTTTGTCTATAAACTTTTCGCTTTAGAAGAATCTCCTCGGTTGTATTAAGAGCACTGTTATCTAATTTATCACACAACAACCCTTCTATTCGTTCTTCTGTAAACTGCTGTAAAATATTTTCTATGGTTTCACCAAAATTAGAAACATATATAATTGTATCGCTTATAGTTTTTTCTTTTGTTTTCAAATACTCTTTCGTTTCAGTCGTCCATTGCCATTCTTTTTGTTCTTCTCCATTCTTATCCTTACCAATAACAACAACTTCACTCTTAAGTATTTCCTTCTCGTTGGCAACTAATAATACTTTTACACCATCTTGTTCAACTAAGTTATTAACATATCCCAACACACTTTTGATAGGAATATTAGAACGTTCTAAATCCTCAAGAATTATGAGCTTATCTCTTAAATCAATAGCCTCATATAGCGTTTGAAAATCTTCTTCACTGCCCGATAAATCAATATTTAATAATCCTGCAATGCTTTTTACTATTGTTTTTCCAATAATCTTTGCTCCTGCTTGACTTTCGACTTTTTCTAAACCTTTAATTTTAGCAATTTTTTCGTCAAGTTTTTTAGTTCTAACTTCAAGATATATCGCTTTGCTAATATCTTTCAAATCATTCAAACCATACAAAGAAACAATTATACAACAGTCTGCATTTTTACCTTCCAAATACGTTTTCAAAACATTTTGGATATAATAACTTTTACCGGTGCCCCATTCGCCAGTAAGCATAATTGCACTTTTAGTTTTATCGTTTATTAAATAATTTTCGATAAATTCAGTATATTTATTATCCATTGTTTTGCTCCTTTTGGACTTTTATATCATTCTCCTAACGAACCTTTTATAAGTATCGGGCAAATATTTTTGATTTGAGCTTTTAATTGTTCGTTAATTTCTTTTCTTTTAATGTATGTGCTATAGACATTTGCAATTGATTTTTGAATTTCAATATCTGGTATCGGAATTTCGACATCAACCAAATCGTTCCAAGTGAAAGTTTCACGCGCGGAACCCCAAGAATGGAAACGAGCATAACGGTCAAATTCAGTTCTATTGAAAAACATACACAAATATTCAGGAAACAATTTATCTTCTTGTGTTGAAAACACTTCATTAACAGAAGAAACTACAATATCCTCATCCGTGTTGTTAAAAGCATATGCAAATACTTTTTCATTGTGTGTTGTCTGAACAAAAGCAATCCGACGAGGATGACAAACCTTATAATTAGCAAGTTCATTCTTGTTGACTTTTGATGTTGGTTCTCGAAAACATTTTGATTGACTAATACCCATAACGTTTTTAGTTCCATTCGGACCGTTACGAACATCGTGTCGTTCAATGTATTTTCCTATTTTTTCGCAAGATGTATTGCGACGCAAATCTTCAATATAGCCGTCGCAGACGAGTTTCAAATCCTCAAGACCACGCTCGTAGCTCTGCTGATTGGCAACCATAGCCATATATATATCAACATATTTACGCTGAATGTTAATTGGAGGGATTTCGATCTCGACGGCGCACAAATCATCCCACGAGAAAACCTCACGTGCCGATCCCCAAGAATTAAAACGTGCGTATCCATCAAAAGACGAACGATTAAGAAACATTTGCAAATAACGAGGATGAATATATTTTTCATCAACATAAAACACTTCGTTTACTGAAGATACAACAATTTGCTTATTTGTATCATTGTAGGCAAATGCAAAACACTTTTCATTGTGGGTGGTTTGTACAAAAGCAAATTGACCAGGTTCAACAATTTTATATGTTGACAGTTCATTAGGATTCACTTTGGATGTTGGCACACGAAACTCCTTACGCACACTAATACCCATAACATTTCGGATGCGTTTATCTACATTTCTGTGATCTACTCGAGTAATGTAGTTCCCAAGGATTTTATTATTCGATACCATAACCAACCCCCCTGAACGCATCTTCAAGCATCTTCTGAACGTGGGCGTTCATGGTGTCGGTATCGGGGGCATCGCCTTTGGTCAGTTTGAAAAGAATGGAGCGTACCGCTTTGTAGTAGTGGATCAAATCCAGCTCGTAAGTGGTAAAATCCCTGCCGCTGTTGCACAAATTGAACGCCTTGGACAAGCGCAGCACATTAGACATAAACCGCTGTTCCAGATCCTTGGTTTTCTGGATAAACTCGGCTGCTTCGTTCAGACATTGCAGTTTTTCTCCCGGAGTGCCGTTGAAATACTTCTGATTGTCAAAACCGTGCATCATGGCGTTTAGCACTTCCAGCTGATTGCGGACGACACGGATCGCCGCCTGAACGCTGTCATCGTCAAATTTGTCTTCCTTGAAATCGGTGTAGGTACGCAGAGCAGTGAGCAGTCCCAGTTTGATACCGATAAAGTCAACAATAAGTCCGCTGTCTTTGCCTGCAAAGGAGCGATTCACCCGGGAAACAGTCTGGATGATGGTATGGCTCTGGGTGAGGGGCTTGTCGATGTAGATCGTATCAAGGAACGGCACATCAAAGCCGGTGAGCCACATGGCGCAGACGAATACCACCCGGAACGGATGGTTTGAATTTTTGAAATCTTTATCAAGTTCCCGGTCGATCATTTTCTGCCGGTGCGGGAGGATATCCAAGCCCCAGGCTTTAAAGGTTTTTATTTCGTTCTGCTCCTGACTGATGACGACCGCCATTTCGGTTTCCTTCATCCACTGGATTTTGCGGGAAAGTTCCAAAGAAAGCTGCTGGGAAGTTTCATGTTTCAATTCGGCTTGCAGTTCGGAAATCTTCTGCTGCCAGTATTTCTGAACGAGGTTATACATCCGGACGCAGGAAACTTTATTCAAGCAGACATACATT
>CALGCW010000094.1 GCA_937884385.1 uncultured Clostridia bacterium
ACATTACGGAAGAATGTGTCCTATCGAGACTCCCGAAGGTCCTAACATCGGTCTTATCTCCTACCTCACCACCTACGCTCGCATCAGCGACTACGGCTTCATCGAGGCTCCCTACCGCAAGGTAGTTCATATCCCCGGTGAAAACGGCGTTATCGAGCACAAGGTCACCGACGAGGTCGTTTACATGACCGCTGACGTTGAGGATAAGTACATCGTTGCTCAGGGTAACGAGCCCCTTGACGAAAACGGTCACTTTATAAATAAGAAGATAACCGCAAGAGACAAGACCGAGATCATGGAGGTTGACGTATCCCGTATCGACTTTATGGACGTTTCTCCTAAGATGGTCGTATCCGTTGCTACCGCTTGTATCCCCTTCCTTGAGAACGACGACAACTCTCGTGCGCTCATGGGATCGAACATGCAGAAGCAGGCAGTTCCGCTTCTCGTTACCGACTCTCCTATCGTCGGTACAGGTATGGAGTACAAGGCAGCGGTCGACTCGGGTGTCGTTGTAGTTGCTAAATATGCAGGTACGGTTGAGAGAGTTGACGCTAACAGCATCACTATCGTAAGAGACGACGGCCGCAAGGACGTTTACACTCTTATCAAGTTCAAGAGAAGCAACCAGTCCAACTGTGTAAACCAGAAGCCTATCGTAAAGAGAGGCCAGCGAATCGAGGCGGGCGAGGTTATCGCCGACGGTCCCGCAACCAGCAACGGTGAGATCGCACTCGGTAAGAACGCGCTCATCGGCTTTATGACCTGGGAAGGCTACAACTACGAGGACGCCGTTCTGCTGAACGAGCGCCTTGTGAAGGAAGATGTCTACACCTCCATCCACATTGAGGAGTATGAGATCGATGCCCGCGACACCAAGCTGGGCCCCGAGGAGATCACCCGCGACATTTCCAACGTGGGCGAAGAGGCTCTGAAGGATCTGGACGAGCGCGGCATTATCCGCGTCGGTGCGGAAGTCAAGCCCGGCGACATTCTTGTCGGTAAGGTTACGCCGAAGGGTGAAACCGAACTTTCGCCGGAAGAAAAACTCCTTCACGCTCCGTACTTTATGCCGCTCATATGGATGAGGTCGGATTTATGATAAAGGGTATCGACTCCGACGGATATATCAAATTTCTTGTGGATGGTGGAATAGTAAACAATTTTCCGGTAGATGTGGCAAGAGAGATGGGTGCTGATATTGTGGTTGGTATTGATATCCAGAACGATCTTGCAACTGCAAATGACCTGAAATCCATAGATAAGGTCTTTATGCAGATTGTTGGCCTTATGGGCAACGACAAATACCTTGAGAACATAAAGGATGTAGATATTTTAATAAAGCCCGATGTCTCAAAATATTCTACATTCAGCTTTAATGCACAGGCGGTTGATTCCCTAATGGTAAATGGTTATGTGGCTGCAGACAATATGAGGGGTAAGTTGCAGGATTTGGCAAATGAGATAAAGAAATATGGTGATGTTGGAAAGATTGTAAATCCCAATGCCCCAAAAGCTACAGATGTAACCAAGGATGTATTCAAGTTTGAGACTGTAGAGATAAGAGGTTTGTCGGAGAATGAGGGACTGTGGGTTAAAAAGATAGCTGGACTGGAGGATGGTGCAATAATGACTGGTACTCAAATCAATACGGCTATAAATCTTATTGTAGGAACAAAAATGTTCTCTTCTGTCTCTTACAGGATTGAGGATTCCCATACAAATCATGAGCGTCTTGTAGTTGATGTAAGAAAGGGACCTGCCAATGTGTTTGCCTTTGGAGCAAGGTTTGATTCAGAGGAGGCAGCTGCAATGTTGCTGCATGTTGGCTTGAATGAGTATAACTTGTTTGGGTCCAAACTCTCTTTAACAGGGCGTCTTAGTTATAATCCGTATGTGGAACTTGAGTATAAATATATTCCCGACGGGTTTGCATCACCTTCATTTGCATCTTCGTATGAATTCAAGAATATGGATATGAACATCTATCAGTCAGACAAGCAGATGAATTATTTGAGTCTGCAATCGCATAAGATAGATGTGAATATCAGCAACAAGTTCTTGAGAAACTTTATGTTTACATTGGGTGCAAGATTTGAGTACTACAGTTTTCCTCAGTATTTACGGGATAACCCACCTTTATGGCTTATGGATTACCATGTGCATAATGGAGGATATGTAGATTTCTATATAGATGCTAACATGGATAGCCGTGACAATAATCTTTTCCCATCAAGGGGACTCTTTATAGATGCAGAGGCTGAGTTTTTTGCAACAGATTTTCATGAACATACAAGTCCGTTTGGAACATTCAGGCTAAACCTTAACGGGGCAATAAGACTTTCCAGAATATTTACTTTGTTGCCGGCATTATATGGGAGGACCATAATAGGAAAATCTAACAGTTTGCCAGTGATGAACTTTGTTGGTGGAAATATTTACGGAAGGTATTTTTCTCATCAGTTGCCATTTGTAGGAATCAACTATGCAGACCTTGTTGGCAAATCTACTGTTATAGGAAGATTGGATTTACGTTCAGAAGTGGCCAAGAAGCATTATGTTTCTGCTATTTTCAATTATATGAGAGACGGGGAAAATGTTGGTGCGTTGTTCAATTCCAATGGTAGGAATACAATTGGTGCAGGTGTTGAATATACATACAGTTCTCCAATAGGTCCCATTTCTCTTAACATTAACTGGTCAGATAAAAGGGACAATGTTTCAGCATACGTAAATATTGGTTATTATTTTTAGTATGGATAAAGGGAGACTTATAGCTCTATTGCAGGCATCTTGTTCAAAAAGAGAGTATTGTAGTGGACAGATAAGAGACAAAATAGAGAAAATGTGCCGCAGTGGCAAGTTTGAAGG
>CALGCW010000095.1 GCA_937884385.1 uncultured Clostridia bacterium
AGCCGTTTATTCAACTTTCGGCTACGTGCAATAGTAGCAAATTACAGATTTTCGAAGCGCCTGTTAAAATGCGAAGAAAATCGTTATGTGTTGTGACGCGTCACAACACAATTTGCGCGAAATTTTAGTGCGAAGCTGATTAAAGCTTTTGCGGAGCTTTTCTCGAAAAGCGACCCTTCTTACGCAAAGTAACTCCCCTACAAATCAAAATTTGAAAAATGGTAGGACGAGGTTAAAATAGATATTGCTTTTATTATTCTTTCGTGATATAATCAAATCAATAAAACGATAACAAGGAGAATTTTATGGGAATTCTTGAAAACAAGCAGAAATTTATTGATATCTACAAGGCGAATATAAAAAGAGAGGGTGCGGACAGGCTTCTTGACTACCTTTGCGCGTCCGACTTCTTTACTGCGCCTGCATCGACTCGCTTTCACGGCTCGTACCCCGGCGGACTTTGCGAGCACAGCCTTAACGTTTATGAGTGTCTTAAGGACATAATGGACCGCCCGAGAATGAAGGACGTTTACGGTATTGACTATTATTCCGACGAGAGCATTGCCATCGTCAGCCTTCTTCACGATCTTTGCAAGGTGGATTTTTACGTGGAGTCCACGCGAAACGTAAAGGAGAACGGAATGTGGAAGAGCGTGCCCTTCTATACCATTGACGACAAGCTCCCCTACGGTCACGGCGAGAAGAGTGTTTACATAGTTTCGGGCTTTATGCGTCTTACGCGTGACGAGGCGTTTGCTATCCGTTATCATATGGGCTTTTCAAACTGCAATCCCCAGGAGATAAACAACGTATCCCGCGCGTTTGAGATGTTCCCGCTTGCTTTTGCGGTCAGCGTTGCGGATATGGAGGCATCATACTTTATTGAGGGGAGCAAGGAATAATTAATTCTTGCTTGTGTTGAAATATATGAAAAAACCAATTATAATTAGGTTCTTGCTGCTCGCGATCCTGATATCAACGGCAATTGTGCTTTTCGCTTGCTATAATCCGCAGGGAGGAGGCATGCTCTTCACGGAGGTGGAGGGCGGTTATCAGATAACGGGTGTATCCGGCAAGGGCAGGTTTTATAAGAATTTTGTAATTAATATTCCAAGTGAATACAACGGAAAGCCCGTTGTCGCAATTTCAGAATCGGCATTCTTGGGTTATACGAGCCTTATTGAGGTCACTATTCCCGAAACGGTCAAGGTGATCGGCAACAATGCCTTTGAAAACTGCGTTTTGCTGACGGAGATCGATATACCGAGCAGTGTGACAAGGATCGGAAGCGATGCTTTTGCAGGCTGTGCTTTGCTTGCCACGGCAGAAATCCCCGATTCGGTGAAGGAGTTGGGCTCGGGCGTTTTTTCGGGTTGCGTATGCCTGCAAAAGGTAAACATAGGCTCGGGTATTTCAGTGATCCCACGCGATGCGTTTAACGGCTGTGTCGAATTGAAAACGGTTAATTTGCCCGAATGTATCGAGCTTATCGGCTTTAATGCATTCAACGGCTGCGCGGCACTTAAAAGCATTAAGATCCCAAGCTCGGTCAAGACTATCTCGGGCGGCGCATTTTCAAGCTGCTCATCGCTGGACGGCATAAAGCTTCCCGACGGCTTACAGCGTATTGGCGAATATGGATTTGCTTACTGTAATTCGTTGACGGAGATAGCTGTTCCCGAGTCGGTTGAGATCTTGGGAGATCTGGTCTTTAGCGGCTGTACGAGTCTTTCAAGCATTGAGTTCGCCGAGGAAAGCAATTTAAAGCAGATAGGTATGATGGCGTTTCAGAATTGCCAATCGCTTACAAATCTTGTCTTGCCTTCTGGAATAGAGGTTTACGGTGCAGAGCTTTTTAGTGGGTGTACTTCGTTGACCACCGTTTCTTTGGGAGATCTGAAGGAGGGCGCGAACGTATTTGGCGACAATCCAAGCATAATGAAGGTTATCTTTACGGGAGGATTGGAAGATGGGTTTTTCCCGAGCGATCTTGCCGTCACGACGCTTATATTTGATACGGGAGTCACACGTATTCCCTTATGGTGCTTTATGGATCATCCCAATATCACTCACGTTGAGATCGGAGATACCGTGACGGAGATCGGACAGGAGTGCTTTGCCGGCTGTGAAGGACTCAAGACTGTAGTGATCGGCGACGGATTAAAGCAATTGGCTGAATGTGCCTTTATGCGCTGTGTGTCGCTTGAAAACGTCACTCTTGGAGCATCACTTGAGATCATTGACAGGTGCGCTTTTTCGGAATGTCCTGCGTTAAAGAGCATGGAGTGCCCTGAGTCACTCAAGATAATTAAGGAATATGCCTTCTCCGATTCTGTGAGACTTGAGAGTATATATCTTCCTGCGGGACTTGTTTCCATAGGTGATACTGCGTTTATAAACTGTTCTTCACTTGATAGTATTACCTTTGGCGGAACGGTTGAACAGTGGCAGGCAGTTGAAAAGAACTACTGTTGGGACGAGGGGACCGGGGATTATACCGTTTATTGCACTGACGGACAGGTTGCAAAGGACGGCACGGTCACATATAAATAGAACAAAAAAGAACAGAGCACTCGGATCTGAGTGCTCTATTTTTGTATTATTTCGATCTTTTTATCCGGGGGAGTGCAGACTGTGAGGATGGACGAGTTAACGGTCAAGGTAGTGAAGCTTGCTCCGTAAAGGTCGGGGCGCGTGCTGTCAAGCTGGACAAAGGGTGCGCAGTCGCTTTTAAGAAATTTATAGAGCGCTTCCTTTTTTGTCCAGATCTCGATATAGTTGGCACCGTTTTTTAGCGCATTCTGCTCGTTTTCGGTAAGAAAGCGGGTGGAGCTTGTTTGATGCTCGATGTCCTCTATATCGATGCCAACGTAATCACGGAAAAAATCCGATATTGCGACGGCAACATAGGCTTTGGAGTGGGAGATGGAGATATCCGTTTTTAGTCCTGTGAGGCTTGGTCTGCCCTGCGTACTGTAATCAAGAGCGCTTCGCTGTTCATCGGTGAGCAAGGAGAGGGCGCAGAGAGATGCGGTACGGAGCGCTTCGTTGGTCTTTTTTGCGAGTCTTGCGCGTGCGCGGTCTGAGAGTGTGGATGTTACTCTATGCTCTTCTTCGGGTGTCAGCTTGCATATTTTTTTGACGTAAACCTTGATCATAGCTGTGCCTCCTTTCGCATTTTCTTGATTTCATTATAAGGCATTTTGCAGAAAAATACAAGTGGATTTTCAAAAAAGCATTGTCGGGGCGTATATTTTGCTATTATTGGGAAAATCTATTACTACTAAATCAGTTTTTGGGAGGGTGATGGAATGTTTAAAAGTAATATGGGTCTTATGATTGGCGCGGTTGCGGGTGTGATGGTGCTCGGCGCAGCAGGGCTTATGCTTGGCAACACTAAGGCGGCACGCCGCAGAAGAATGATCAAAAAGGCGGTAAAGACCGTTCACAACGTTGGTTGCGCGGTGCAGAGAATGACCTCGTTTTGAAAGAGAGCCACTCCATTTTTGGAGTGGCTTTTTTGTGCGGCAATTGCGGGGAGAAGTTACAAAGGAAAGAATATGTTCTTTTTCGAGAAAAAGACCCGTGAACCCCCAACACTTGGCTACGCTCGTTTCGGGGAACCCCTGTACACCAAAAAGATTTTTGTAGAGCTTCGCGGCAAGATTTCGCGCAAATTGTGTTGTGGCACATCAACACATAACGATTTTCTCCCTTGTCGAAAATCTGTAATTTGCTACTCCCATACACAGACGAAGCCATATCTAAAGGCTATAATACAACAAACAAAATACAACCCCCCGTAGGGGCGCACCGCGTGCGTCCGCACCTACAAATATATTCCCAATTTTGGACTTTGCATTTTGCATTTACCTCCCGCAAACCCAAGCGATAAAAGCTTTTTTGGTTACTTTTTTCTCGAAAAAAGTAACTTCTCTTAAGTAAAGTCACTTCTCTATAAATAAAAATTTGATGAGTGATAGATTATTTTGTATTCTTTTTTCTTTCGTTGAGGTCCACAAAGAGGGTGACTGGAAGGAATATGTAGAGTGGGAGGCAGATGCTTTCAAGCATTTTGGGGTAGCGGTAGATGATGTCGCTATCACCGGCGGCGAGATCTGCGCGAAGGAGGACGGAAAGGTAAATGAGCGTTGCGGAGAACACGGCAAGTCCTGCGGCGAGCATCAAAAACGACGGGCGGTACATAGTTTCAAGATATTTTTTAACTTTTTTCATTTGTATTCTCCTTTCAAGATTTTCAAAATGATTATATCATTATAAGAGCATACTGTTCAATGCAAAAATTATGGCAAAAACGATAAATTTTGTAAATTGCCTTTACAAACGGGCGAAAAAGTGCTATTATTAGGTAAGTATTTGAATTGAAGGGAAGATTTTATATGAAATGTCCTGCTTGCGGTTATTTTGACAGTAAGGTTATAGATTCTCGTCCGTCGGCTGACGGAAGCAGTATTCGCCGCCGCCGTGAATGTCTTGAGTGCCAGAAAAGATTTACCACGTTTGAGACGGTTGAGGCAATGCAGATATTCGTGACGAAGAAAAGCGGAGAGAAGGAGATATTTGACAAGAATAAGCTTCTTTCCGGAGTCATCAAGGCTTGTCACAAGCGTCCTGTTGACCCCGTTGCCCTCGTTAACGAGATCGAGCTGGAGCTTCAGAACTCAATGAGGATCGAGATTACGACCAAGGAGATAGGAGAGCTTGTTATGATTAAGCTCAAGGCGCTTGATGAGGTCGCGTACGTGCGTTTTGCGTCAGTTTATCGCGAGTTCAAGGACGTGGATACCTTCCTTAAGGAAATTAAAGATCTGATGAAGAAGAAATGAATATAAAGAAAAAATCACCCGTTGCGAACGGGTGATTTTATTTATTTGCCTGTGTATCCAAGCTGTCTAAAAGTGAATCAATGGAAATGTCAAATATTTTGGCGAGTGCCTTGAGCTCAATATCGGTGACGAAGCGTTCGCCACTTTCTATTCTTTGTATCGCGTTTTTGTCGAGGTCGATGCCGTGTATCTGCATTATTACTATTTTGAAGAAAATAGCAACTGAATACAAAACACTTTACGTTATGGGAGGACAAGGTGCCTCACTAAACGATTATGCAAAAAATCGATTTATAAATAACTATCCGTACAATCAAAGAGATGATAGAAAGCCCAAAATCAACGCTGCGACAGTCGATACCTTTGCGTTTGACTGTGTTGGATTGGTCAAGTATGTTTTGTGGGGATAGAATGGAACACTTAATCATTTCCACGGTGGAGCGAGCTATGGATCAAACGGTATTGGTGATATGAGCATAAATAATATGCTGTCTCTATGCTCGGATGTGTCGACGGACTTTTCAAATAATAAACCCAGTGAGTTTTTGGTGTGTGCATTAAGTAACGGAACTATGAATGAATTGATGCTGACGCATCATGAATTGGCTCCGCCATGATTTCTCGCTTCGCTCCATAAATTAAATTGCAACCAATGTGCCGTAAGGCACAATTCATGCCGCAGGCAATTCACGAAAGCACAGCTTTCAATTCACACAACCGTAAGGTTGCAATTCATTGCGCGTTCTCCGTTAAGGATAACACGCATATTCTTGCCGCTTTGTTTTGTTTTTTAGTGTCAATAATAAGCAGAGAGGTGATGAAATGAAGGTTTTGATGTTGATCGACGATCTTGGGGTTGGAGGTGCGCAGACGCATGTGGCGGTGCTTGCGCGTGGGCTTTGCCGTCTTGGGTATGAGGTTTTTTTAGCTTCGTCGGGCGGGGCGTCGGAGCATCTGCTGAAGGGTGCGGGTGTTAGTGCTTTGCGCTTGCCGAACGTGGCAAAAAGAGGGGCGGGGGTTCTGAATTTGCTTTGGGCGAAGCGCGCCGTCCGCAGCTATATCAAGACAATTTCTCCCGACGTCGTTCATTCGCACACGCGGCGTATGGCTTTTATTGCGGACGGAGTGTGCAGGTCATTGAAAATACCGCACGTGTTCACTGCGCACGCGAAATTCTCGATGGAGTTCCCAAAAAACATTTTTTCGTGCTACGGCGACGGAGTTATTGCGGTCAGTGAGGATATAAAGGAGCATATTTTGCAGAAATCGGGTGTGGGGAGCCGTCCTTTTTGCGTTATTGAGAACGGTGTGGAATTGCCGCCCGTTTGCACCACTAAGTGGGAAGGAATGGGAAATCCACCCACCTGCGACCACTTATTTACCCAAATTATGGGGAAATCGTCCACGAGAGGGGGTATTTTGCCCGATTCTATGGGATTTTCACCCACATTATCTAAAAAAGAGGTATGCAACGTACAAGACGGCACACTTTTAGGGGAAAAGGTGACCCGCACCGCCCGCTGTACCGTCGAGACCGCCGCCACCCACCGTACCGTCGTTTTTGTGAGCAGGCTTGATGGGGATTGCTCGCTCGGGGCGCGGTTGCTTTGTGAGATCGCGCCAAGGCTTGAAAAAAAGTATGTGGGAATTGAGATCATTATCGTTGGCGGAGGGGAGAAGTTTGGCGAAATAGGGAAGATGGCAAGGAAAATGAATGAAAAAATCAACCGCAAGTTGATAAATGCGGTTGGTAAAGTGGATGATCCGTCGGTATTTTTTGGGGGTGATACTGTTTTCGTCGGTGTGTCGCGGGCGGCGCTTGAGGCAATGGCGAGCTTTGTGCCCGTCATATTGCTTGGCGACGAGGGCTATCTTGGGGTACTTGACAGCTCGGTGCTCGGGGAGGCGAGACGGACAAATCTTACCTGCAGGGGAGCGCGCCGCGCGGACGCGGACGTGTTTTTTGCGGACATCTGCCGAATTCTGGATATGAGTGAGGAGGAAAGGCGGGCGCTTGGGTCATTTGGGCGAAGCGTTGCGGAGGCATTTTACAGCTCGGAGAGCATGGCGCGCAGGACTGCGGAGTTCTATAAAGAGGTCGGGGAGAGGGGGGATAAATGCAAAATGCAAAATTGGGATTTACAGGGGAGTAGTTAGTTTAGTTTGTAAGGGTCGCTTTTGAAAAAGATCCGCAAAACTTTTGTCACTTGGGTTTGTGCAAATCTTGCGTAAATTTTCGATAATTCACGAGTGAATTATCGGTTTTGAAATCCCATCGGTGTGCTTACGTGCGAGCACGGCACCC
>CALGCW010000096.1 GCA_937884385.1 uncultured Clostridia bacterium
ATCAGAGGCAGAAGCTCGGCAAGCTCTTGATCGAGCATTCCTTTGAGGCAGCACGCAAGATGGGCTACGATGTGAACATCATTTTCGGCAATCCGGGCAACTACGTCAGCCGCGGTTTTGTCAACTGCAAAAGAAAAAACGTCAGCTTTGTCGCCCCCGGCAACTTCCCGACGGCATTGCTCGTTGCGGAGCTTGTGCCGGGCGCGCTTGACGGCAAAAAGTGGATGTATATTCCCTCCACCGCCGCCGATTGCTGTGAGGACACCGCCGCAGTTGAGGCATTCGACGCCACCTTCCCACCCAAAGAGAAAAAGTGGATGCCAAGCCAAGAGGAATTCTATATCTATAGTCATTCATCGGTCGTAAGATAAACAAAACCCGCCAAGGATCTTCCTTGGCGGTGTTTTTATCTTTTCTTATAAATCACAAGCTCGGAATTTTCTCCGTTTTCTTCGTAAGCACAAACAAGAAGAAAGTCCATATTGCCGGCAATGCCAAAGCAACGTCCGGTATCGAACTCACATTCAAGCTGATTAGCGAGATAGGTAGTATTATCATCAAGAAATCTCACTTTTTCTCCGTTAGGAAGTGTGTATTCCATATTGATATATCCGCCCACAAGGAAATTAAGCGTCTTGACCTCGGGCATTCCTTCGATATGTAGATCGTTAAATTCACGGATAAGCTGCTCTTTGAATTTCTTGAAGTTTTCATCACCGCCAAGCTCCGCATAGCGTTTCCAATAGTTGAGCTTGGGAAGATGCTCGTCAAAATAAGCTCTTGCCGCTTCAGCAGGCCAATTTTCATTCGACATATGACCGACCAAGAAGTCGGTCAGTTCTTCAAGACTTGTATAGCAGAAATTGCCGTCGGCATAGCACCACTTGCAATATTCTTCATTGAAAAATCCATCGACCTCTTTACTTATGTTTCCATCCTCAAGCGGCATGCCGCAGCATTGGCAGATCAGATTTTGAGGTGAGCCGAGAAGTGTATTGATCGATACCTCAAACTCTCTTGAAAGCAGCTTGAGCGTTTCCGTGTTTGGTATCGTCTCACCGTTTTCCCAACGCGAGACCGCTTGCCTTGTCACAAATATCTTTTCTGCAAGCTCTTCTTGAGAAAGCCCTTTTTTCGTTCTGAGCTCACGAATAATATTCTTTGTTTCCATAAGATCACCGCCTTGTAAATTTGTGATTATATTATACCATCGGTCTATTGCGTTGACAAGCAACTCTCTGTTGCTATTATCTTGCCACCTTCTGCTCGGGCAGCTCGGGGTACATTTTTATAAAAAGCTCAGAAAGAAAATCCTTGTCATCAACGTCCTCAACTAAAAGCATGTCCCTTGCACCTTCATAGGGCAATTCGCGCCTTGCACACGGCATAAGGGCGACTGCGGCATTCACCGGCTTGACAAGCAATCTGTTGTCGTATATTCCGCCTACTATCCTGCCGCGATAATAGATGATATACTCACCCATCATTGCGCGATGGGATACTCCGTCAAGCCCCGAAAGCTGATCAAGTATAAAATTCAAATATTCCTTGCTCGATGCCATTTTACACCTCTAAATACTTCAATCTGCGCCCTTAATCTTTCTTCTTTCACGATAACACGCCATACATCCAGCCCCTTTGTTTCTACTATTAATTTGGGCCTCCCATTCATGCCCTTTTTCACATAACCACCACACCTTTTTTCCTGCTCCAGGAGTAAAATCAGTCGGTTTTAAATCTCCATTTTTAGTTGGATGCCACTCCACAATAAGCTCTGAGTTGTGCTCTGCAAACGATATAAATGCTTTGTTTTTTGACACAAGTAGCCTCCTTTTACGACAATCTATTATAATTCTTTATGTAAAAACAAATCCGCCTCTTCCCTGCTTTTGAAAATGATAATCATTTTATCACTATATTTTTCAAGCAGAGCGTATATCGCAGGCAGACTTTTGTCTTTAAATACTTCAATCTGCGCCTTAAAGCTCGGATCAAGCTTGGTGTCGATCCACGGAACGTCGTATCTTGCCTTTCCAAGGCGCTCCGTCGCGCCCGCAAGGCAGATCTCGGTGGGCAGATCGAATAAAAACACCGTATCACACGCAGAAATGCGGCTCTCAAGCGTTCTGCTGTAATTTCCGTCTATGATCCAAAAGTCAAGTTTAAGTATTTTGGAAAGGAGCGCGTCGTATTCTCCCCTCGAAATATGCGTTTTATCGGGCTTGTGCCAGATCGCGTCAAGGTAGAATAACGGCAGAGCAGTTTTGTCCTTTAATTTTTCCGCAAAGGTCGTTTTCCCCGACCCTGGACAACCAATTATAATTACTTTTTTCATTTTTTCTTAAGTATCGGCTCGTCCGACGAGCAAAGCCACGCGCCAACAGCCATAAGCAAAAGCGCAATAAAGAACGTAATGGGAGGTATTTCTTTAAAAATGATCAGCGAAAGCAATACTCCAATAAAGGGAGCTATCGCGTAATACGCGCTCGTTCTCGCCGCACCCAGAAGTCGCTGGGCATAAACATATACGAATATACTGAATCCGTACGCAACGCAGCCGACTAAAGCGACCGCAAAAATGCTCCACACGTGAGTTATACGCTCGCCAATAGAAAGTCCGATTATCACAGAGCCGAGTCCCGAAAAAATCCCCTTGAGCAAAACGATCTCAAGCGGATCCTTTGCTGAGAGTCGGCGGGTGCAGTTATTTTCGGTCCCCCAACAAATGCAGGCAATCAAAATAAATAGAGATCCAAATGAAAAACGAAGGCTTGACATGTCTTCAAACGAGAGGATCGCGCACGAGGTGACCACAAATCCAATACCGAGCCACAGCCTACGGCTTATTTTTTCCTTAAAGATCATAAGCGCGATAAGTGCGGTTGCCACTATCTCAAAATTATTAAGAAGCGACGCATTCGCAGCACTCGTGTATGAAAGTCCGAGAAGCAAGAATATCGGCGCCGTAATATCAAGCACGATCATCGCAAGCGTATAAGGAAGGTCAGCACGCGTTATCTTCTCCTCGGTGCGCTCTTTTTTATTAAGCTTTCTGAAAAGTGCCACGATCCCCATTCCAAGACCTGCACCAAGATACAAAAATCCCGCCATTAAGGTCGAGGGCATATATTCAAGCAATAGCTTGGAAAATGGTGAATTTATTGCATAAAGCGCCGCAGCAAGAATTGCAAGCGCAATGCCGATCCTGTTTGCTTTTTTCATAATTGTCTCCGTCATCTTTTTTGCATATATCATTATATCATAGACAACGGGTTATTGCAACATACTTTCAACTGATTGTTCAAATTTTGATTTATCGGGAAGTTACTTTACTTAAAAGGTGTTACTTTTTTCGAGAAAAAAGTAACCAAAAAAGC
>CALGCW010000097.1 GCA_937884385.1 uncultured Clostridia bacterium
TATCTCTTGGAGATAGGGTACTACCATCGGACTCGGAATTTAGAGGGATCAAATACTAACGAGAGAGTACAAGCTACCCCTAACCAATAAAACGCAGCAACACGAACCATAATCGTCCATTTTTGTACTCAATTAGATTAAACAAATAATTCTACAGCCTGCAAAATTAATGAATTTTATTAAAATACAAGGTGTTCTATAAGAATTTTAATCCCAATTATCAATAAAATTGCACCACCCAGCATTTCTGGTTTCCTTCCCAATCTATCACCGATAGAACGCCCACCATTCAACCCGACAAATGAGGCCAAAGCTGTAAAAAAGAAGATTGAAATCAACCCCACAAGAATTTTGACAGGGGAAAGAGAGACCATTGCAAGTGAGATACCGACAGCCAATGCATCAATGCTTGTCGCAATGGAAAGGAGGCACAGGTTTTTATTGTCAAGCAAATTTGTCTTTGATTTGGAGCAGGAGCACTCCTCTTTTCTCCCCTCAAACAACATTCCTCCACCTATATAGGCCAATAGAAAAAAAGCTATCCAGTGATCAAATCTCTCTATATAAATATAAAGCTCTGTTCCAAGGAGCCAACCAATAAGGGTAAAACCACCTTGAAACAGAGCAAATACTGTTATAATCTTTAACTGTTGCAGTATGTCTGCAACAATTTCCTTGCTCCGGGCAAAGGATTCGGGGCCAGAGACCATAAGGAGGGAAAAGAAATGAACAATTACGAGACCATGTTTGTATTTTCAGTTGCAAAGGGTGAAGAAGCTACTGCAGCTCTTGAGGCAAAGTTCAAGGCTCTCATCGAGAACCTTTCCAACAGACAGGCTCCCGCTTGGCTTACAGTTGACAAGGAGAACGTTACCGCAACTGTTAACGCTCTTCCCAAGAGAGAAGACATCGACTTCCCCTTCGAAGAACAGCTTATCGTCGAACTTTATTCCAAGTAATAACCCGGGTACCGTACCATTTATCGTACCCGTGGTTGCTTGGCAATTTTGTGCGACAATGGAGACGGTCAGAATTTGTCCCCTGTGACACAGTGAAAATTTATTATTGGAGGAATATTTGGAATGATTGAAATAGAGAAACCTAATATTACAACGGTTGACTTAAGTGAAGACGGAAGAAAAGGTAGATTTATCGTTGAGCCTCTTGAAAGAGGTTACGGTACGACCCTTGGAAACTCACTCCGCAGAGTGCTTCTCAGCTCTCTTCCCGGCGTTGCTGTGACAAGCATCAAGATCGATGGCGTGTTGCATGAGTTCTCCACAATTCCCGGTGTTAAAGAAGACGTCACAGAGATCGTTCTTAACGTTAAGGGCATCACTGCTAAGCTTCACACAAATTCTCCTAAGACGGTTGTTATTGACGTTGTTGGCGAACAGATCGTTACCGCAGGCGACATCAATCAGGATTCTGATATCGAGATCCTCAATCCCGATCATCACATCGCAACCGTAGCTAAGAACGAAAGATTCTATATGGAGCTTACGTTCGATAACGGCCGTGGTTACGTATCCCAGGAACGCAATAAGCAGGAGCATACTGCTGCTCTCGGTCCTAACGTATCCGCACCCATCGGAACAATTTACACCGATTCTATCTATACTCCCGTGTACAACGTTCGTTATACTGTTGACAGCACACGCGTGGGAACAGTTGCCGATTATGACAAGCTCACTATTGAGGTTGAAACAAACGGTACTCTCGGCGCAAAAGAGGCGGTTTCCCTCGGAGCCAAGATTCTCAACGAGCATCTCAACTTGTTTGTAGACTTGTCTGAAGAAGCAAGAAATGAAAGCTTTATGGTTGAGAGAGAAGAAACCATCAAGGAAAAGGTTCTTGAGATGACCATTGAGGAACTTGACATGTCTGTTCGTAGCTTCAACTGCTTGAAGCGCGCAGGCATTGATACAGTAGAAGATTTGACCAATCGTACCGAAGAAGATATGATCAAGGTCAGAAATCTCGGTAAGAAGTCGCTTGAGGAAGTTATCCAAAAGCTTGCTTCGTTGGGACTTACACTTAAGAAGGAAGAAGATTGATCCTTCCTATCCCATACTTTTTAGAAGATTAATTGATTATAAGGAGGAAATAAGCGATGCTTAACAGAAAGCTTGGCAGAACATCTGCGCATAGAAATGCAATGCTTCGCGGTCTTGTAACATACCTTCTTGAAAACGGCTCCGTTGAGACAACTCTCACAAGAGCTAAAGAAGTTCGTTCTGTTGCAGAAAAGATGATCACACTTGGCAAGAAGAATACTCTTGCTAGCCGTCGTGCTGCTCTTTCCTACATCACAAAGGAAGACGTTGTTACCAAAGTGTTTAATGAGATTGCTCCTAAATATGAAGGTCGTAACGGTGGCTACACCCAGATCTACAAGCTCGGTCCTCGCCGCGGCGACGGTGCTGAGATGGCAATCATCAAATTGGTTGACTAATCTGATACCAAAAAAGCAATTAGCACATAAAATGACCCGAGCATCAGCTCGGGTCGTTTTTTATTCTGTTCAGCGCATCTACAAGGCGGAAAACATCCTTTTCGGTATTGTTTATGCTAAAGGAAGCTCGTATTGCTCCCGTTTTTTCCGTGCCGAGCGAAGCGTGGGCAAGTGCGGCGCAATGAAATCCGCCCCTGACGCAGATGCCGTTTTCGTCAAGGATGGCGCACACGCGTTCGGGCGGTATTCCTTGGAGATTGAAAAGCAACGTATTGCCCTCAAACTCGGGGGCGTAGACTTCGGCAACGCTCATATTCAAAAGCTCGTCACGCAATAGTCGGTATAGCTTTCGCTCGTGGCTTTGTACGGCATCAATTCCATACTTAAGAAGGTATTTTATACCCTCGCAGAGTCCCGCGATGCAGGGAAGCGGCATAGTACCTGCTTCATATCTTTCGGGAAGTATATCCGTCATGGTTGGATCAAGAGAGAAGACTCCGTTTCCGCCCTCAATGAGGGTGTTTGGTAATTCTTTGGAATTGATGGCGATAAAGCCGCTGCCCTGTGGGCCGAGCAGTCCCTTGTGTGAGGGTGCGGAAATAAAGTTGATATTCATATTTTGCATATCGATCTTGTAATGTCCTATTGTTTGAGCGACGTCAAGTGCAAATAAAACGTGATTATTCTTGCATAATTCTCCGATTTTTGCAACCGGCAGAGAATAAGAGCAAACGTTTGAGGAATGAGTGCAGATAAGGAGCTTGGTATTTTTGCGAAGCTTCTTTTTTATTCCGTTTAAAAGGGCATCGTCATCTTGCGCTCTGTCTCCAAGTGCGCAAAAGGTATCGTAGGTTATAATGCCTTCGCGCTTAAGTCGCTCTATCGGTCGCCAAACCGCGTTGTGCTCCATATCGCTGATCAACACGTGGTCGCCTTGACTAAGCAGGCCCTTAATTATTAGGTTTAGCCCGTAGGTGCAGCTTGGAACGAAGATGACGTGCTCCTCGCTCGGTGCGTTTATAAGCGAGGATATGAGCTCGCGGCATTCGTATATCTTTTCGGAGGCGCGGAGGGCGAGTCGGTGGGAGCCGCGTCCTGCGTTTCCGCAATATTGTATCATACAACGTGTGACCTCGCGGCACACGGCGGAAGGCTTGGGAAAGGAGGTAGCGGCATTGTCGAGATAGCAGAGGGTTGTATTCATACTCTGCCTCCGACAAATTGTGTGACGTCTATTCGTGCCGCGCGAAGTATTTTTCTTATCTCGTTTTCCTCTGAGCAGGAAAATTCCACTCCGTATGCGCAGCCGCGACGCGTTAAGGATGGATCAAGGCTGATTATTTTGCAAAAATAGCCTGCGGAGGACAGTGCTTTTTCGGCTTTTATACATTTATTTAAGGAATTTATGGCTGCAATGCAATTGTTCATAGTAAAAGCTCCGTTTTTTATTACAGTATATGAAAATTTTTTGAATAATCCACACCGCTTGTGGGAACAATAAATTATCAACTGTGAAGGAGATTTATTATGAAAATACAAAAAATTCTGCTTTTATTCTGCGTTTTGTTTCTTTGCGTGACGGTTTGCAACGTTTTGCCCATTCACGGAGAAGAAAAAATATATGAGAGCGTTGTGCGGTTGCACGTGCTGGCAAACTCGGATTCGGACGAGGACCAGGCGCTCAAGCTTAAGGTCAGAGATTCCGTTTTGTCCTATGTGTCCCCGCGCGTTATTGACAGCAAGAGCAGGGAAGAGGCAATAGAAATATTGCAGGGAGAGCTGACAAATATTGAGGCTGTCTCTGCGAAGGTGGTGAAAGAGGAGGGGTATTATTATCCCGTAAAGGTGACGCTTACTGTCGAGGAGTATCCGACGAGAAATTACGAGGCAATGAGCTTTCCATCGGGGGAATACGTGTCGCTGCGTGTGATGCTGGGAGAAGCTGAGGGGCAGAATTGGTGGTGCGTGCTTTTTCCGCCGCTTTGCTTATCTGCCGCGAGTGAAAAGGCGGAGAATGAGGAGGCGTTCATTGCCGTGGGGCTCAATTCCGATCAGTACAAGATAATAACCGAGACCGAGGATGCGACGTACTATCTGCGCTTTAAGCTACTCGAAGCCATTGAAAATATGGGGAAATGAAAATGCAAAATGCAAAGTGCAAAATTGGGATTTATCGGGGAGAAGTTACAAAGAGAAGAAGATGTTCTTTTTTGAAAAAAAGAACCAAAAAACTTTTGTCGCTTGGGTTT
>CALGCW010000098.1 GCA_937884385.1 uncultured Clostridia bacterium
GTAACACGTCCTCGCGTAAATAGGTAAAAAAGGTAGTAAAGATCGCTTTTTTCTTTTCCTTCTCGCCCTCTGCCGCCGAAACAGCATCGTGCCAAACGTTAATGCTTTCATATCCGCAAGCGGAGAGTGTTTCGCAAACGGTCGCTCCGACCTCGCGATCGCCGGAATATTTGTCCTTTTTTAAGATCTCCAAAAACTCACCGAGCAATCCGTTTTTATCACCCGTTAAGGTAGAACTGGCGTCGTTTGCTTCAATGATAAACAGCTTCCCGTCCGTTTTCAAAAAGGGACGAAGAGCTATAAGCAACCCTTTCACGTCGGATAAGTGCATCAGAACGAAGGAGAGATAGATCACGTCAAATCCGTCGATCTTCTTATCATTCATTATGATGCGAAGCCGCTCCGCGAAGTCCTCCGCTTCTACGTCAAGTGGGTAGAATGAAAATCTCTCGTTGCCGTATGCTTTTTGAGCTTTTGCAGCAAGCACCTCGTTATATTCAAGTCCGATCACACACAATACCTGATCCGAGGTGAAACGCTCGATCGTTTTCGCTCCGTCGTTGCATCCGATATCAAGAACCGCGAGATCTTGTCCTTCGGAGAAAATTTGTGCGAAAACAGGTGCCTCATAGCAGGCGAGTAGCTCGTTCTGCACACGAAGTCTTTTTATTTCATTTTTCTCCTGAAAAACAAGTTGACTCTGCACGGTTAGGTCTCCTTAGATAATCATGTAAAGATAGTTAAATATCATTTTGCGTTGATAGTCGCAATACTTTGTTTTCTTTTGAATGAGCTTCAGCACGCCCGAATCGATTTCGTCACCATCAGACTCAAACGGGTTATACAAGCTGACGTTATCACGAATACGGAGAACGTAATCTCCGTCCTTTTCCATCAGCTTGATTGAAATATAATACGCCTTCTTCTTGCTTTCATCATCAAGACCGAACTTAATTACATTGAGCAAAAGCTCTTCGCAAATAAAGTTGATAAAGAAGGATTGCTTCATACCAATCTCCCATTCCTCGCAAACGGCTTCAAGGTCGCCGGAGATCTGCGCCATACTTTCCGCTTCAATGAGATAGGAGCGTTCAAAACATTTTCCCGTCATACCGTATTCTTTACTTACGTACTTCTTTGAGGAACGGAATACCAGCACACCGACGATCATCAGCGTACAAAGAATCTCGGTACAGATATACGTGATCGAAAGACCGATAATATTGGCATTCGGGATAAACAATGCTCCGAGCACCAGCATCAAAATACAGTCGCGTATAACAGTCATCGCTCCTGCGAATTTAGCCCTGCCTATAGATTGCCAAAAAGCAGTGATTACCGTATTGACACCCATAAACACGATATTGATTGCAAAAATCCGCAATGCCACAGATGCTATCTCGATCGCCTCCGGATCACGGATTCCGAAAAACCATATAAAAGCATCCGAAAACACAGTACAAAAAAGCGTAATAATACCGCCACTTATGATTACCGCGGAGAGTGCTTTCTTTAATACGGCATAAATGCCGTCTGTATCCGATTCACCAACCAAAAATGCGCTCACGGTCAACAGCGCATCGGATGCGCCGTCAAATACGCCTATGGGAATCGTACTGATCGTGTAAATCACGCCGTAGATAGCAACGTAAAGAGTACCGGAAGCTCCCCCAAAACGAAGAAGCAATGTATTAAAGACCAACATTACAACCGCATCAAAAATATGCTCCGAACCCATACCGAATCCGTTGTAAATAAACGAGCCTATATCGGATAGCTTAGGCAAAACAAGGCGAAGCTTCAGAAGCCTGTGTTTCTTCAAAAAGTGTGTCAGGAGCACAAGCACTCCGAGTGCTTCTGAAATACAAAGCGAAGAGGACGCGCCGATAATGCCAAGGTCTAACACCTTCATAAAAAACAGGTCAAGGGTAATGTTTGTAATGATTACAACAGCGGATGCAATCGCAGACAGCTTGGGATTGCTGTCCGTGCGAACAGAAACCGAAAGAATGTGGTACATCACGAATACGGGAGCCGACCACATCACGACGGTAAGGTACTGCTCTGCAAGAGAATATAAATCCGCGGTTACTCCAAGAAAGGAAAAAAACGCATCCTTGAAAAGAAGAGGAGAAAGACTCAAAAGCCCCACGATAAGTC
>CALGCW010000099.1 GCA_937884385.1 uncultured Clostridia bacterium
TTTCGGCTACGTATGAGAGTAGCAAATTACAGATTTTCGACAAGGGAGAAAATCGTTATGTGTTGTGACGTGTCACAACACAATTTGCGCGGAGTTTATTCGCGAAGCTCCCAAAAAGTTTTTTGGTTCTTTTTTTCAAAAAAGAACATCTTCTTTCCTTTGTAACTTCTCCCCGATAAATCCCAATTTATTGTCCCAAAGACCTTGACTATATTGAAAAATGGTGGTAAAATGAGATATAATTTCTTCAAAGGAGGCACATATGTTAAGAAAAGACAGATATCCCGTAATTGAATTTGACGATTGCAGGGAAGCGGTCATAAATCCAAGCCATTTGCGAAATGAATATGGAATTCTACCCTATAACAAGCTTGTCATCTCCTTTTTTGGAGAAGCTATTAAGATGCTTCTTGAAGAAAAACGAATTGAAGAATATCTTACGATAAGCGGAGAAAACCCCATCGTTCTATACAAATTCGTCGATGCTGACGTTCTTCTCACTCACGGAATGGTCGGCTGTCCCGCCTGCGCGGGCAACCTTGATGTTGCAACGGGAATAGGAATAGATACCGTTGTGTTTTGCGGCGGTGGTGGTGTGCTCGACAGGACGATCGGGGTCGGTCAGCTTCTCGTGGTCGAGGGAGCGATAAGAGATGAGGGCTTTTCCTACCACTACGTTGAGCCTTCAAGAGTCATTTATTCACAAGCTGATACAAATAAAGCGATCTGCTCTTATCTTGAAGACAAGAAAATCCCCTACACGAAAGGTCTGACGTGGACTACTGACGCAATTTGCCGTGAAACGCGCGAGCGAATTGAGGCGCGAAGGGAAGAGGGCGCAAGGATCGTTGAAATGGAGCAGGCGGGATGTATCGCTGTCGCAGAGTTTCGAGGCATAAAGTATGGCGGAATAATATATGCCGGGGACGACGTCTCGGGCGAAGATTGGGATATGAGAAGCTGGCGAAGCCGCAAGGGTATAAGATACGCGCTTATCGATATATGTAAAGATATTGTACAAATCATTTAAAATAAAGAAGGACACACTATGGGAAAATTAGAGTTTGGAAAGAGATATAGTGCGACAATTCCGTGGGGAATGATCTTTAAGCGAAGATATTGTTGCAAATGCGGTAAAAAACTTTCGCTGAAATTTGTCAAAATCCACTATGACCCGGATGCAAAATGGCGTAATAGAGCATTTCTTACAGGATCAGTATTGCGTTTTAGTGGGAGATATTGCCCTAAGGGAACCGAGTATTATGAACCTGTGTATCGTTGCAAAAACTGTGATTACTTGATTTCCGAATATGACCAAAAGATCATATGTCAATATCAGGAGGCATATCAAAGACGCGTTTTGACACAAGAAGAGATTGATAGGGTCAATATTACTCTAACAGAAGAATTATAAATGAAAAAAGTAAGGAGAACCAATATGAACTGTATTTTTTGTAAAATAATCAAGGGAGAGATTCCCTCAAAAAAGGCATTTGAGAACGAGCATATCTATGCGTTTTATGACATTGCGCCCCAGGCGCCCGTGCACATCCTCGTGATTCCGAAGGATCACATCGAAAGCGTTGACGCAATCAGCGCCGATAACAGTGCCATCGTTGCTGAGATATTTGAGAACATTCCTCGCATCGCGAAAGAAGCAGGCATTACTAACGGTTATCGAGTCATCTCCAACTGCGGAGACGATGCTTGCCAGACGGTGCGTCACCTTCATTTCCACATCCTCGGCGGCGAAAAGCTCTCCGAAAAAATGGCTTAACAAATAAAACAAGCGAGTAAGTTTGAGCTTACTCGCTTTTTGTATTAGCAGAAAAAATACTCCCTACCGATTTTTAACTTTAAGCCAATCAATACTTTTCGTCCTTGATAACAAGATATTGCAAGAGTATGACGAGCGCAAGGCAAATACTACCCGAAATAAGGGAAATGCCTCCACCCTCGATGCCGCCTATAAGCCCGATAAGACCGAGAAGGGCAATGAAGGAGAATGCCGCCTTTGCTCTGAGTATGAATTTTGCAGAGCAGAAAAAGTCCAGCACGTTATCTATAAAAGTGAGACATCTGTCCGCAACGATAACGCCTGCGGATTGCTTTGGGGCAAATCTTTTGCAGGTTCCTTTTTTGGAACAGCTCTTGCCGAAATCAATATTATTTCTACCTGTTTTATACATATAAGTTGCGTTCATATCCGTTCTCCTTTTCTTAAAATGGACTTAATGTGAGGATATATTACCACAAACGACACCGTTTGTCAATAGAAAAATTCTAATTTTGGAAAAATATTTTAAAAAATTACAAAAAACTATTTACAAACGGAAAAATATGTGCTATAATAGTTCCACAAAAGGAAAACTCTTTGCTGTTGAAAGGGGAAAGATATGGATTATATTGATAGAATTAAAGCGCTTAAAAGCGAAAAGAAAATAACCAACGAGGCACTCTCGGAGATGACGGGAATTCCGCTTGGCACACTTTCAAAGATTCTTGCGGGCATCAGCGACAGTCCCAAGCTCTCAAATATCGTTGCAATTTGTGACGCGCTCGGAACCTCTCTTGAATACGTTGTGAACGGTATTCCGGAGAATACTAACAACTTCACTCTCGATAGGGGAGAGATGCGTATTATTGAAAATTACCGTGCGCTCGACGCTCACGGCAAGGAGCTCGTCACGCTTGTTCTCGATAAGGAGAAGGAAAGAGTTTCAAGAATGGCATACATCGACGGCGGAGTTGACTACAAGGAAGGCACCGCAAGGATTATGCCCACCGTTATGCCCGATCTCTCAAAGCCATCCTCTCGCGAGATAGTTCGCGCACGCGGTCTCGGCAAGCGCGCTCTCGCGCTTTACGATATGCCCGTTTCAGCAGGTGTAGGCGTGTTCGTTGACAGCCCCTCGACCGACGAGATCATGATACCCGATAACGATAGGACCAGGGAAGCGGATTTCGCTCTCCGCATCAGCGGCAACAGTATGGAGCCCAAGTATCGCGACGGTGACGTGCTTCTTGTTTCCAATGCGGATTACGTTGAGGTCGGTGAGCTTGGTATATTCATCCTTGACGGAAATGGCTATTTCAAGGTCTACGGCGGCGACAGACTCATCTCTATGAACAGTATCTACGGTGATATATTGCTCAAGGACTTTGAAAACGTAAGCTGCGTGGGCAGAGTTATCGGCAAGCTTAAAAGAAAATAATGCCAAAAGGCAAAAAATCGCGCAATTGTATTGAAATTGCGCGATTTTTGTGTTAAAATACATAAAAATTATGAATTATCGGAGCATTTATGAAAATAGTTTTTCTTGACGCGCTCACCTTGGGTGATGATATCGATCTTAGCGGCTTTTCGGATCTCGGTGAGGTGGAAATATACGGCACGAGCAACGAAGAGGAGATAATAGCTCGTTCTGCGGATGCGGACGTGCTCATTACAAACAAGCTCAAATTGAATAAGGACAACCTTTCTGGTGCCGCGAATCTGAAGCTCATCTGCGTGACTGCAACCGGCTTTGATAATATCGACGTTTCCTATGCAAAGGACCAAGGAATCGGCGTGTGCAATGTCGTCGGATATTCCACAAGCTCGGTGGCACAGCTTACCGCAGGATTCGCGCTTTCGCTTATAAATAAGCAGACGCAATACCGCAGAAGCGTTGCAAGCGGAGAATACTCTTCGCGCGGTGTCGCAAATATTCTCACTCCCACGTATCACGAGTTGGAGGGAAAAACTTGGGGCATCGTGGGATTTGGCAATATAGGCAAAAGGGTTGCCTGCATTGCAGAAGCACTCGGCTGCAGGGTCATAGTAAATAAAAGAGTGCCCGAAGCAGGCGTTGAATGCGTTGATATAGACGCTCTTTGCAGAGAAAGCGATATCATAAGCGTACATACACCCTTAAACGAGGATACGCGAGGGCTTATAAGCAGGGAACGCATCGCACTTATGCGTGACGGAGCGATTCTTATTAACGTGGCGCGCGGCGCGGTCTGCGACGAGAGCGCGGTTGCACAGGCAGTAAAGGACGGCAAGCTCGGCGGCTTTGCCTGCGACGTTTATTCCGCAGAGCCCTTCGGGGAGAGCCACCCTTATGCAAATATCAAGGAGCTTGACAACGTGATCCTCACACCCCATATGGCTTGGGGCGCGTACGAAGCAAGAGTTCGCCTATGCGAGGAGGTCAAAAAGAACATTTTCGCTTACTTTAGCGGTGAAATAAGAAACAGAGTAGATCTGAAATGAAAAGGAGATAAGCTATGGCAAAGAAAAGTACGTTTTTTGCAGATTTCAAAAAATTCATAACACGCGGTAACGTTATCGATATGGCAGTCGGTGTTATCGTCGGCGGTGCGTTTACCGCTATTGTAAACTCAATGAGCAACAATATCCTCAAGCCCGTTATCAACTGGATACTTATGCTCGTCCTCGGCGAGTCGAGCCTCTCCGAGATATATACCTTCCTTCACAGAGTCGATAAGGTGGACGAGGCAGGAAACATGGTCGCAGACCTTGCAGAGTCCATATACATCGACTGGGGCGCATTGATAAATGCTATCATTAACTTCCTCGTTATCGCTTTCGTTCTTTTCACTATCGTAAGAATGATAAACAATCTTCGCGAGTTCAACGGTGATATTGCAACCTTCGTAGATAAGGGAACGCTTTCAAGAGCCGAAAAGAAGGAGCTTAAGGAGAACGGTGTCAACTATAAGGACAGAGAAGCGGTAAAGGCATATTTCGAGAAAAAGGAACGCCTTGCCAAGGAGGCTGAGGAGAAAGCAGCGGCAGAGGAGGCAGCACGTCTTGCGGCAGAGAGAGCCGCTAACCCGACAAGCGAGGATCTTCTTAAAGAGATACGCGATCTTTTGAAAAACAAATAAAAAACAAGAAAAATGTCCGTCGGTTTTACATCGACGGACTTTTTTTGCTCTTGAAAAATCTCTTTACATATGGTATAATATACAAGATATCATTTTAAGAGAGGAGAAGCGGATGAAAAGGAGAGTATTAGCGGTCGTCGGTCCAACGGCAAGCGGTAAGAGCGCGCTTGCGATCGAGCTTGCAAAAAGACTTGACGGAGAGATTATCTGCTGTGATTCGATGCAGATATATAAGCAAATGAATATCGGCACGGCTAAGCCGGATGAAAGCGAGCTTTCGCAGGTGAAGCACCATCTCTTTGATTTTGCCGACCCTATGCAGGGCTTTTCCTGTGCAGATTATGTTCCGCTTGCCGAGAGTGTTGCAGATGAGATCATCTCGCGTGGCAAGCTGCCCGTGTTCTGCGGCGGAACGGGTCTCTACCTTGACCGCTTCTTATCGGGCGCGGTTTTTGAAAGCACCGATATTGACGAGGGCTTTCGCAAGAGAATGACCGAATATGCAAACGAGCACGGAAACGAGGCACTTCACGAAAGATTGCGTGCGGTCGACCCCGCCTCGGCAGAGACGGTACACCCGAATAATGTCAAGCGCGTTATTCGTGCGCTTGAGATATTTGAGACCTCGGGCAAAAGAAAAAGCGAGCTTGACGAAGAGAGCAAAAGCGCAGAAAGTAAGTACGATGCTCTGCAGATAGGTATAAAATACGAAAACAGGGAGCTTCTTTATAAGAGGATCGACCTTCGCGTTGACAGGATGATTAGCGCGGGTCTGCTTGATGAAACGAAGCAACTGCTTGAAGCGGGAGTGTTTGAGAAAAACTCGACCGCCGCGCAAGCAATAGGGTATAAGGAGCTTCTTTCCTATTTTAGAGGAGAAAAAACTCTCATTGAAGCTGTTGAGGATCTGAAGCGTGCCACAAGGCGATATGCAAAGCGCCAGATGACCTGGTTCTCCTCGCACGGGGACGTGCATTGGATAGCCGCCGACGGCAAGGACCTTGATGCTATCGTTTGCGAAGCACTTGAGATAATAAAAAGCTGTAAATAAGCAAAGAAGGGGGACGCTATGGGAGAAAACGAGGCTAAAGCCACACCCAAAAAGAGTGGCTGGATAATAATGACCGTAGCGGTCTCATTACTGATTTTATATACCTTGTACCACGTGCTTTTCGGTCTTTCTGGGGGCGTGGAAACAACTTACGCAGGGCTCGTCACCGACGGCAGGGCAGTAATACTTGAGGGCGTGGTATTCAGAGATGAAGCGACTATAGACACTCAGTATACAGGGGATCTTTATCCACATCTTTACAACGGTGAGAGGGTCAGCGCAGGGGCGCTTGCGGCTGAGATATATTCTCAAGCGACCGGAGCTGATATACAAGATCGCCAAGACGAGCTTCTTGAAAGGCTTGAAATATTAAAGAAAAGCAATATCAGGGGACTTATCTCCGTCACCGACATCGAAGGATTGAATGCGGAGATAAACGATCTTCATTCGCAATATATGCTTGCGATTTCAAAGGGAGATAATTTTCGCGCGGCATCGCTTGAGGGTGAAATGCTCGTTGCAATGAATAAGCTGAAGATATGCACGGGCGAAGTGAAAAATTACGATGCGGAGATAGAAGAGACCGAACGGGAGCTTAATGATTTATATAATGCCTTAAAGGGTGAAAAAGAGTACGTCTATTCCGACAGGAGCGCATATTTTTACCATTCCTGTGACGGCTATGAGGAAGTGCTGACCTCGAATGCTCTTGAAGCACTCGACACAGTAGGACTCTCTTCGCTGATAAATGAAGTGAAAAATACTCCGATAAAGGGTGATGCGAAGCGGTGTAAATTTGTCTACGATCACGTGTGGCGCATCGCAACGCTTTGTGAGAGTGACGTGGCAGAGCTGCTCGAGATCGGTAATTCATATGACGTGACCCTCTACGATTATCGCCAAAGAAGCCTCACGTTTACTCTTGAAAGTATCGGAGAAGAAAAAGAGGGAAGCGTGATGCTTGTTTTCTCCTGCTCGCAGATGCCGGAGGGATTTGAATTTGCAAGATATCAAAGCTTTCGCATCGACGTATCGACCGTAAAGGGTTATCGCGTGCCGCAGAGCGCGCTCGTGACGCTGACGGATGAGAATAACGAAGAACGCGTCGGTGTATACGTCCTTGAGGGTAGTGAGGTTCATTTCAAAGCTGTGACGGTGCTTGCACAGGGGAGCGGATATTACATCTGCGCAGAGCAGAGCGCACACGGTGACGGCAAGGAAGGCTACCTATCGCAGGGAGAGCAGATAATACTTGATCCCGAAGGAATGTATGACGGAAGGGTGCTTACAAGATGACGAGTATGTATGAATATTTGGATAACAATTACCAATCGATAACCGATAGAATAAAGGAAGCGGCAAAGCTTTCTCCAAGCGGAGAGATTCCGCAGATGGTAGTGGCCGTCAAATATGCGGAGCTTGATGAGATAGAGTATCTTGCGCGTGAGTGCGGCGTAAGAGCTGTTGGAGAGAACCGAGTGCAACAGCTTCTCTCAAGATACGGTGTATACAATAGTCTTGGACTGGAGATTCACTTTATCGGTCACCTGCAGACGAACAAGGTCAAATATATCATTGACAAGGTCGATATGATACATTCGCTTGACAGTCTCTCGCTTGCAAAGGAGATCGACAGGCAGGCTAAAAGGGTCGGAAGAGTGGTGGATGTTCTCGTCGAGATAAACTCCGCAAGGGAGGATAGCAAGGGCGGGCTTCTGCCGGAGCAGGTAGAAGATTTTTGCGAAGAATTGTCGCAATTTGATAACCTGAACCTCCGCGGATTTATGACGATGGGGCGAAAATGTGAAAAAAAGAGCGAATATTTAAAATATTTTTGCGAAACTTATCAATTAGTGCTTGACATTTGGCAAAAAAAATTACATAATATAGATGTACCGATTTTATCTATGGGAATGAGCGACAGCTTTGAAGAAGCGATCAAGGCGGGCGCGACCACTGTGAGGATCGGTAGAGCAATGTTTATTAAAAAATAGTAAAAATAAAAAAGAAGGCTGGACTTAAAAATGAAGAATTTAACATCTATTTTCGGTAAGAAAGAAGACGATTACAAGAAGCTTTACGATGAGGAATTCGACGATCTCGATGAGAACGACGATGACGTTACTCCTTACGGTGAAAGCAAAGAGGGCGTTTCCTTCGCATCTCCCGCAGCACCTGTTTCTCTTAAGGTAGTAAGACCCAAGGATCACTCCGACGGTCCCTCCATCGCAGATCATCTTGCGGCAGGAAGCACAGTAGTGCTCAACATCGAATCTCTTGACAGAGCAGCGGCAATCAGACTTATCGACTTCCTTATGGGTGCTATCCACGTGCTCGGCGGCGATATGAAGAGCGTGACAAAGACAACACTTGTATTCGCTCCCAGAAACGTTGGCGTAAGCGATCTTGAAAACGTTGAAAATGCTGACGAGGTCGAGGAGTACGACGAGGGCGACGAGGACATCGACGCTTAATTCGGATGAATAATTCAAATACCTTTGAAAATAAGGAGCAAAAGCTCTTTTTCGCAAGGCTTGACGACCTCGCTAGGCGCGCTGATGGCGGTACTGTTGCACACTCCGCTTTTTTGACACCCGGAGAGGTGCTTGCAGCCGAGAGATATTTTTCGGAGAAAGGTATGAAAGATAGGATTTGCTTTTTTGGCGGTTATCGCGACGCGCAAAGGAAGCAAATCTTTCTTTTACCCGAATATCTTGCGGATACAGTCGATAATACTGATTTTGATGCTATCGCCGAGATGCTCGCAGAGGATTTTGAAGGTGCCGTAAAGGTAATAAAAATTATTGGCAGCGGATTCAGAAACCTTTCTCACAGAGATTATCTCGGAAGTGTGCTTGCACTCGGTATTGAGAGAAGCTCGCTCGGTGATATCTGCATTTTTGACGATAGTACGGCACTCATCTTTTGCACGGATGCACTTAAAGCGCTCATCCTTTCCGAGCTCACCGCAATAGGCAGAGATGGGGTGCGCGTGACGGAAGCAAAGCTTGACGTTAATATGCCGTCAACCCAGAAATATCAAGCCTTTACGGATACTGTTGCAAGCGAAAGACTCGATTGCGTGGTGGCATCTTTGTGCAATCTTTCGCGGGAGAGGGCGCAAAATCTCATCCGTGCAGGGCTTGTGGAGCATAACTATGAGTGCGCGCTCAAGATCGATGTAAGAGTAAATGAGAATGACGTGATAAGTGCGCGAGGATTTGGCAAATTTATTATCCGCGACCTATCTCAAGCAACAAAAAAGGGCAGATTGCGCCTTTTTGCGGATAAATATGTATAATTTGCTGTTGACAAAGTCGTTTTTTTGTGCTAATATTTATATTGGTTATATATGTGGCTATGATAAAGACGGTGCTTTTTGAAGGGCTTGCAGAGAGTGTGTGGGTGGTGAAAACACATAGCGAGTAGGGAAGCATGTATCACTTTTGAGCTGATTGCTGACAATAAACTCAGGCAATCCGTATTCCTGCGTTAAAGGGTTTGAGTGGCATTTTCATTTTTGAAAATGCAAAATGAGTGGTACCACGGTTTATTCCGCCTCATTGACTGCACGTCAATGAGGCGTTTTTTGTGTTACTTTTAACACATCGGCAATATATTATTCATACTTTGATAACACATCTAAGGAGAAATATTATGGCAAAGGATTACACATCTTCATTAAACCTTCCAAGTACAAAATTTGAGATGAGAGCTAACCTTCCCACAAGAGAGCCTCTTATGCTCGACTATTGGAACAGCATAGGTCTCTATTCTCAGATGCAAGAGAGAGCTGCGGGCAAGCCCACGTTCGTAATTCACGACGGCCCTCCCTTCTCAAACGGAAATATCCATATGGGTACTTCTCTTAACAAAATTCTTAAGGACTTCATCAACAAGTCGAAGGCTATGGAGGGATATCTCGTACCCTTCACGCCCGGCTGGGACAACCACGGTATGCCCATCGAGTCCGCGATCATAAAGAAGAACAAGATCGACAGAAAGAAGATGAGCATCTCCGATTTCCGCCGTCAGTGTCACGCGTTCGCTCAGGATTACGTTGACATTCAGATGGGTCAGTTCAAGCGTCTCGGAGTCGTTGCGGATTGGGAGCATCCATATCTTACAATGAATCCCGAATTTGAGGCAAGAGAGGTCCTTGTTTTCGGCGAGATGTTCAAAAAGGGATATATCTACAAGGGTCTTAAGCCCGTTTATTGGTGCCCCAAGGACGAGACCGCCCTTGCAGAGGCAGAGATCGAATACAAGACAGACAAGTGTACGTCCATCTACGTTAAGTTCCGTGTAAATGATGATAAGGGCAAGCTCGACGGTATCTGCGACAAGAGCAATACTTATTTTATCATCTGGACCACTACTACCTGGACGCTTCCCGGAAACCTCGCAATTGCTCTTAATCCCGACGAGGATTACGTTGTTGCAAGAGCAGAGAACGGTGAATGCTACATCGTGGCAGAGGCTCTTCTTCCCAAGACGATGGAGGAGGGCGGTATTGAGACTTATGAGGTCCTTGCAAAAATGCCCGGACGTGAATTTGAATATATGAAAGCACAGCACCCCTTCCTTGACCGCGAGAGCCTTGTTTGCAACGCCGACTACGTCACTATGGACAGCGGTACGGGTTGCGTTCACACCGCTCCCGGCTTCGGTGCTGACGACTACAATACCTGCCAGAGATACGGCATCGAGATAATCGTTCCCGTTGATGACAGAGGCTATCAGACAAAGGATGCGGGCAAGTTTGCCGGTCTTTATTATGAAGAATCCAACAAAGCCATCCTTGCGGATATGGTTGAAAGCGGTGCTCTCTTTGCATCCAAGGAATTCGAGCACGAATATCCTCACTGCTGGAGATGCAAGAATCCCATCATCTTCCGCGCAACACCTCAGTGGTTCTGCTCGGTTGACGCATTCAAGGACGAAGCGGTTGCCGCTTGCCAGGGTGTTCAGTGGCTTCCCGAATGGGGCGGAGACAGAATGGAGCAGATGATCAGAGAGAGAGCCGATTGGTGTATCTCCCGTCAGCGTCATTGGGGTCTTCCCATTCCCGTATTCTATTGCGAGGATTGCGGCAAGCCCATCTGCACGGACGAAACTATAAAGAGGGTATCCGAGATTTTTGGAGCTGAAGGCTCTAATGCTTGGTTTGATAAGGAAGCGACAGAGCTTCTTCCCGAGGGCTTCGTATGTCCTCATTGCGGCGGTGTTCACTTTACGAAGGAGCATAACACTCTTGACGGTTGGTTTGACTCCGGCTCATCACACTTCTGTGCTCCCGACCTTTACCGTAATTTAGGAGAGGCTGCAGACGTTTACCTTGAGGGCGCTGACCAGTACAGAGGTTGGTTCCAGTCCTCACTCCTCACCGCAGTAGGCGCAGTAGGAAGCGGCGCACCCTTCAAGACGGTTCTTACACACGGTTGGGTAGTTGACGGAGAAGGAAAGGCGATGCACAAGTCCCTTGGAAACTCCATTGCTCCCGAGGAAATGATCAATAAATACGGCGCAGACCTCGTTCGTCTTTGGGTCGCATCCAGCGACTATCGCGTTGACGTTCGTGTTTCCGACAATATCTTCAAGCAGCTTTCTGAAACGTACAGAAAGATCAGAAACACAAGCCGTATCATCCTTGCAAATCTTAATGACTTTAACCCCGATACGGATATGGTTCCCGTGGACGAGCTCTACGAGATCGACAAGTGGGCTCTCAGCCGTCTTAACAACCTTGCAAAGGTTATCCGCGAGGGCTATGACACATATGAATTCCATACCGTTTATCACAGTGTAAACAATTTCTGCACGAACGATCTCTCCAAGCTCTTCATTGATATCACTAAGGACAGAGTTTACGTTGAGAGAAAGGACAGTCGTGCAAGAAGAAGCGCGCAGACCGCTATGTATCTCATAATCTCCGGTATGACGCGTCTTATCGCTCCTATGCTTTCCTTTACAGCAGAGGAGATCTGGCAGGCAATGCCCCACGGTAAGGATGACGTGACGGACAGCGTATTCCTCAATCTTATGCCCGAATATTCCGAAGAATATTGCTTTGCGGATATCAGCGACAGATGGAACAAGCTCTTCACACTTCGCGATGACGTAATGAAGGCGCTTGAGCTTGCGCGTGCATCAAAGCTTATCGGTAAATCTCTTGACGCGAAGGTGACTATCTACACGACGAACAATGAGTACAAGGCACTTTTCGACAGCTTTGCGGGAGATCTTGCTACGGTATTTATCGTTTCTCAGGCAAGCGTAGTTGCCGGAGCAGCGGCAGAGGGAGCATTCACAGAGACTGAAAGCGGAATCGCTGTTCTCGTTGAGAAGGCTGACGGACACAAGTGTGACCGCTGCTGGACTTACTCGACCGAGGGCGTTCACGATGAAGAAGGCTTCATCTGCGAGCGTTGCAGAAAAATTCTTGAAGGATAAAGGAGAAAGTAATGCTTGTATGGCTTATGATAATGGTCGGGGTAATATTTCTCGACCAGCTTACCAAGTGGCTGACAGTCATTAACCTTGAATATATTCCGTGGCCGGGCGTGCCCGATACTGTTCCGATAATAGAGGACGTTTTCCATTTTACCTACGTCAGAAACGAGGGCGCTGCCTTCGGTATCCTCAAGGATCAGAGATGGGTGTTCCTTGTAGTCTCGACAGTTGCGATAATCGCTCTTTCCATCTATCTTTGGAAAAACAGGAACGGAAGCAAGCTTCTCAACCTCGGTATTTCCTTTATAGTCGGCGGCGGTATCGGCAATATGATCGACCGCACCTTGCTTGGATACGTTATAGATTTTCTTGATTTCAGGCTTATAGATTTTGCTATCTTCAACGTTGCGGATTCATTCGTTTGCGTTGGAGTGGGACTTTTCGCGCTTGCGGTCATACTTGAGGAGATAAAGACATCCAAAAAAGAAAAGGCGGCAAAGCTTGCTGCCAGTGAAGCTCCGACCCTTGACGGGACGGAAACGGTAATTGATAATGAAGAACGTGATACTGAAGCTGACGATAGATGATGCAGCACAGAGGATAGATACCTTTATTGCCGAGCGCGAGGGCATCTCGCGCTCAGCGGCAGCTAAGCTCGTTGAGGGCGGTGACGTTCTCGTGAACGGAAAAGGTGTTTCCAAGAATTACAAGCTACGCGAGGGCGATAGTGTTGAGATAAGATATCCCGAGGTAGAGTCCTGTGAGACAGTACCGCAGGATATACCTCTTGACATCGTTTATGAGGATGAGGATATAATCGTCGTCAACAAGCCGCAGGGAATGGTCGTCCATCCTGCCGCCGGTAATCCCGACGGAACGCTCGTTAACGCGTTGCTGTTTCATTGCGGTGAGTCTCTTTCCGGTATTGGCGGTGTTGCGCGTCCCGGGATCGTTCACAGGATAGACAAGGACACAAGCGGACTTTTGGTGGTTGCGAAAAATGACAATGCTCACAATGAGCTCTCGGACCAGCTTAAGCGGCACGAGGTCAGCAGGGTCTATCACGCGATCGTTATCGGTCATCTCAAGGAGTCAAGCGGTACGGTCAACGAGCCCATCGGAAGGCACCCCATTGACAGAAAAAAGATGGCGGTGATCAAAAATGATGCGTACACCTCACGCGAGGCGGTCACTCATTATAAGGTGATAGAGCGCTTCGACGGATTTGATTACGTACAGTGTGTGCTTGAAACGGGAAGGACTCACCAGATAAGGGTACATATGGCTTATCTCGGTCATCCGCTTTTAGGCGACGAGGTATATGGTGGCTCTAAGACGAGATTCCAGGCGCTTCACAAGGACTGTATTCACGGTCAATGCCTTCACGCGAAGGAATTGCAGCTCGTACATCCCAAAAGCGGAGAAGTGATGGTTTTTAGCTCCGAGCTTCCAGATAGTTTCAAAAAAGTAATCGATATTCTTGAAAAGGTCAGCAATTAACAAATAGTATTGATAAAAAACAGCTCCCGATTTTGGGAGCTGTTTTTGTGTTGATTTCGTGGCGAGCCTTGGTAGTGCCGCATTTAAAATTTTGATTTAGCGGGGAGTTACTTTACTTAAAAGGTGTTACTTTTTTCGAGAAAAAAGTAACCAAAAAAGCTTTAATCAGCTTCGCGGCAAGAT
>CALGCW010000100.1 GCA_937884385.1 uncultured Clostridia bacterium
CGATAGAAACTTCACGTTTGAGAACAGAAACTACCTTGTTGGCACCGGCTACACGCCTTTATACTATAACCCTCTCTGCCACGGACTCTCTGCAGGAAGCACCATCGAAAGCGGGTATTGCGCCGCAACGATCGCCGACAACGGTGAGCTTTCGTACCTATGCATCGTTATGGGAGCGGGCACAAGCGATAGCGGAAGGATCCTCTCTTATGATATCGTCAATGATCTTATAGATTGGGCATATTCATCCTGGGGGTACGTAGAGATAATTTCCGAAGGAGTAACTGTCTGCGAAATGCCCGTTACAATGTCAATGGACATCGACAGCGTTATCATTATTCCCTCAAAAAGCATCAGCGTTTATCTTCCCACTTCAACCGTGCTCGGAACAGACATAACCTATTCTCATTCTCTCAATTCAGAAAAGCTTCAGGCTCCGGTTTCCGAGGGTGCTCACGTTGGCGTTATTACAGCTTACAAGGACGGGAAAGAGATCGCATCCGTCGATCTTGTTACCAAGACATCTGTTGCGCAGAGCGAGGTCCTGTACACTCTGACAAAGATCAAGGAAATATCTCAAAGCAGAGTTTTTATTGCCTCGGTGATATTCGCCGTTTGCTTTACCATTCTTTATATTATTATTAAAGCAGTGATTCGCGGATCTGCCACCCACAAGAGATACCGCTATCGCAAATAACTTTTTTCGACTGATTCCTTCAAACAAATATAATATTTACAATTTTTGTATTGACAATTCAAACTAAATATTGTATAATATGCTAAGCACTATGTCGCGGGTTTACCCGACCATACTTATTTGGAGGCTATTATACTATGTTTGAACAGTTCAAAGAGTTACTTATCGAGGAATTCCAGGTAGACGAAGATAAGATCACTCTCGATGCAGAGCTTTCCGGCGACCTTGCAATCAATTCCATCGAGCTTGCAGAGCTTATTCTTCGTTGCGAAGAGGAATTCGGAATTGATATTCAGGAAGAGGAAATGCACAAGTTCGTAACTGTAGGCGACGTTGTCGACTACCTCAACTCTCTTGAGAAATAATCAATTGGATAAAAAACGTCAAGGCTTACGCACCTTGGCGTTTTTTATTGTCATAATTCCCTATTGATATTCAATATCATTTATGGAGGTGATATTATGAATATTAATAATAAAAATTATTTTTTATCTTGATAATTTATTATTTAATTCATACATATGAGCCATACTCTTATCCAAGTACACAATATTACCTGCGATATTCTTTACTTCATTATTTACTTTATCCAATAACTGTATTGTCTTTCCTTTACCTTTTTTGCCTACGATTAATTGAACCATTGGTGTGCCCTCCTAAAGTAAATTGATGAAATACCTTAATTACTTCACCTAATACTATTATAGTGTAAGTTGTTGTAAAAAACAACTACTATTTACCGATTTCTTCTAATAAATCTGTCATTTGTGCATAAAGACTGTCACTTGACTCTGCTCTGAGTACAATTGAGATATACGGTGCACCATTATTATCTTTAGCAAGTTTTACATAATTAAATCCTGCATAAAATTTTACAGGTTCAGATGAAGGCAAAGACTTGCTATGCTTTGAAAAAATATCTATAACCTTTTTATTAATTTCCTCACTCACAAATCCCTCTCCCCTAATAACTAAATTATTTTAAATAATTTATAATTTCCAAAGCCAATTCTTTTCTGACAGCTTCAGGAGCTTTTTTCAAATATTCCATTGCATGTGAAACTTTCACATTCTTATCATACCAACGACGCATAATGTAATTGTATTGATCATCTAACGACATCTCGATATCAAAATCAAAATCTTTAGAAAAATCAAAGGTCTTGCCAGTCAACAATGTGATTTTCATAATCTTCCAACTCTTTTTGAGATTGAAAATACAAACCATATTTCCACTGTGTTTTATTCTTGTATTTATTGTCCTTTGCTTTGCATTTAACTTTTTCTTCTTGATTTATAAGTTCTCTGAATTTCTTCACATCA
>CALGCW010000101.1 GCA_937884385.1 uncultured Clostridia bacterium
CGCTTCCCCGAGGAGGTGCTTTCCGCGCTGGAGAGCTACGAGCCCTCCATCATCACCCGCTATATATGTTTCTGCGTGTGTAGTAGTACCGCGGCAGGATTCACGTCTTTGAATTTCGCCTACAATATCGATGACATAAGAATATGTCGCATCCAAAACGTTAGTATCCAAAGGCAACTCAAAGACAGTGCGGTTAACGCCTTCCGGCAACGCCAAATTCACAGAAGTTTCTGTTGATTCCAAAACGAATTTCATTTCCGACGGTCGATTTACTGTAACAGAAGTACCAGACCAGACAGTGCCGCCGCCGATAGTCAGAGTGTTTGATCCCGCTGCCGAATTACGTTTTTCAGCTAACATATGATGATAACTTTTTTCAAACTCTGTGAAATCCGTATCGGCGTTGATTTTGAAACTACCTATATATGCGCCGCCGATGTTACCATAGCTACCATCGTCTTTCACAAGCTCAATATCTGCGCTCACAATCATTGGTGCATTAAAGGAAACAGATCCTACATAGAATCCGTAATCCACCACCTGCTGATCGGTGATACTGATTGTCCACACGCCTTTTTCGCTCATTGCATCCCGTACCAATTCATCCACACGGCCATAGTAAGCGCGCAATCGGGCGTTTGCCTGCGACATATTCACGATATCCTTGTACTTATCCTTGTCACGCTGAAATTCCTCCCAAGTGACGAATATGCCGTTGATAATAAGCCCCTGTGCGAAGCCGCCGATGCTGTCGGGGATAGGGTTAAGGAAGCCGAGACCGGGCTTTCCGTTCTGAACGATGTCCGCCGCAATACTTGCCATATCGCTGCCGCCCACTCCGGGCATTGTGAGGTTCAGAATATCTGCCACCTTGTCAAAGCCGGACAGAGCGAGGAAATTATCTTTCAGCTGCGCCATATCCTCGTCGGTGAATTTCAGCTTTTCCTTAACGGCGGCGACCAACACCACGTCGTCGACAGCGTTTTGCGGATCTTTGTAGCTGTCAACGGCAGAACAGGAACGCCGCAATATGTCAACGAGTTCCTCGTCGGTCAGCTTGCCGCCCACGCCGCAGGTGCCGTTCAGCTTCACAGACATGCCGTCTGGCATGGATACCAAAAGATAGGCAGGATAGCTGCCCTCCAATTTCGGCACGTCGGGACGAAGATATTCAAGCCACGATTGCTCCTGCAAGGTAAGTGCCTGAGCAAGAACGGCGGGGATCATAGCAAGGGTAAGGCAAAAAACAAGGCAGAGTGTCAATATTCTTTTCATACGCTTCATTTTCTACCCTCCGATCTTATCCGCAAGGGCGTTGATCTGAGTCAGCAGATCGCCCTCGGCATTTGCCTTTGCGGTTGCTATATAGGTTTTGGCAGATTCGTTGTCGCCGTTTGCAGCACTGAACAACGCCGCCATATAGTTGATAGAGCCATCATTTGGGAACACGTACAAGCCCTGATTTAGAAATTCAAGAGCAGATTCGCTGTCTCCCGCATCGATGGCATAAGCCGCCGCACTGCTGTACAGCGTAGGCTCCAACGGATTGGCAATGAGAGCATTCAGCGCACATTGCAACGCCTCCGTCGGGCGGTCAGAGCGTTCCTTTGCCATTGCCAGATGGTAATAGGGTGAGAACTCCGCACCCGTGCGCTCGGCAAGGAGCTTGGTTCTCGGCGTGTATGCCTGATACACGGTGTTTTCAAGTGCAGATACGTCCTCTTTCAGCTTGTAAAGCTCATCCACCGTCATATTGCGCAGATAGTAAAAATCGCGCTCGGTGTACATAGGGTTGGCTTTTGCTTTCGTGTAGCATTCCTCGGCTTCTGCATCCTTGCCCTGAATGGTAAAGAGCAAACCTTCAAAGTAGAAGGGTGCGGCAGAGCCGGGACCGGCACCTACGATGGCATCCCAATCCTTATAGGGAGCATTTCCGATAACCTGACTGAGATTATCTCCCTCGCCCATAAGCCAGAGAACGGTATCGATACATAGCCGCAAGGAGGAAATCTCCGCTTGGGCAACGCCGTAAAGATACTCGCTTTGGAAGGTCATGCCCACGTCCTCTTGCTCCGCAGCCCAAACGAGACGGTTGTTTACTTCCGTCATTAACTGCTCATGAGCCGGTGCGTTTGGATCAACATCCTGAACGCCGGGATCGTCGCTTGTGCCGCCGAACAGATCCTTTATACTGTCGCAAGCGCAAAGAGAGAATGCAAGGACAAGCACAAGCAAAAGCGATAAGATTCGTTTTGTCAATTCGTTAACCTCCTTCTTACGGATTTTCTAACCCACAAGCAAACGGGCGGTGGCGGCTCGTTTTTACCGTCACCGCCCGTGTGGGTGATATGTCGTTATATCTTACTTCAAGATCTTGAACTTGCCGATCACGGGAAGCTCTTTTGCACGTCCGTTGGCGGCATTGACGATGCCGAGGACGAGCATCACAAGGAACACAAGGTTCACGAGACCGAGAAGGGTTCCCACGAGGGAGCCGAGTCGCCAGCTGATCGCATACAGGATGGCGTTAAGGATGGCGGTCACGATCCACCAAGCCACCTCGGTGATCGCCAGTACCAAGCCCTGGTTGGCGTGGAATCTTGCGAACTTGGATTTCGGTGCTGCAAAGATGGGGATCAGCACGAGCCAGGAGAGGTATGCCAAAATACCCATGACCTTGTTCTGTTCAATATCCGCTTTGTCAAAATCAGCGGTGGTGTCAGCCGTGTTGTTGAGAGCAGCGATCTTTGCCGAGAAGTCGTTCTGATCGCCTGCAGGCTGTGCCTGCTGAGTCTGTGCCTGCTGTTCGGGGGCAGGAGCCTCCATCGGGTTTCCGCAAGAGGGACAGAATTTTACGCCCTCGTCAACTTTGGTTCCGCATTTTCCGCAATATGCCATAGTAATTTCCTCACTTTCTGTTATTCGATAGGCAAGCCTTCAAGCCCGCCGTTTTGGAATTGTTCGGTAAGACCTTCCAGGTCGCCGAGATTACTGAATATGTCGCCCCAATTACTGAACTCGCCGCCGGTGGATTCCTTGATAAAGTCCATAAGCGTATTGGTCAGAACGGGCAGGAGCAAGGCTCCGTTTCCATCACCGCTGAACTCATAGGCTGTTGTGCCGTCCAAGTCCCATTTGCCTTTGGGGACATCGGTGCCGCCCGAACTGTCCGCCGAATTCGCTGTTTATGTAGCCGGTGAGCTTGCCGCCAAGCCAGTGGAACGCAAAGCGGCTGACTACAGAAAGAACAAGTCTGATGATCAGCCAGATTCATCATTGCTGGAATGACGATAGGAATCATTGGCTTACTGGTTCGCTCCAGTTTATATTGAACAAGCACGGTCAGTTTTCTGTGGGCGGTGTTTTTGGATCTATTGATCTTTATCCGAGATCATTGTTTTTATGAGCTTTGTTTTTACAGGATAGGCTTTTATTTGCTTATAGTAATTCCGCTCGTGCCGTTGGCAAAGGTGATCTCTACGCAATATCCGTCAGAATTATAAGCGGTATAAGTGTAAATCGACACTCCATAAACATTTTGGCTTTCTTCCGTTGCATCGATGGTAAATCCCTTGGCCTTCACCTTGTCTGCGTAAGCTTTGACCTGTTCGATTTCTACCCCGCTAAATGCAACGGTAAAGCTGCCGTCATCAGACGAAGCGCCCATAACATCGAAATTGGGTTTCGGGACCAGTTTTGTAAATTCATTCTCCGGCCATTCTCCGCCGAATTGAGCATAAGAACCGTCGGCGTCCTTCATCACCCATGTGCCGTCAGGTTGCTGAACAATCACTGTTCCGTCCGTGTCCGTAATAGTCATGCTTCCGTCGGCTCCGAACGAAACGTCAAATCCGTCCGCTTTCGCCGCGTCGATGATCT